>JAGHSB010000174.1 GCA_018066075.1 Candidatus Treponema scatequi | reverse complement strand
ATTAAAATCAAATTAATTAAAGGCTGTCTGCCTCTCGTAAAAGTTCTGTTTCCCACGCGAGAAGTTCTTTTTCTTTTTCTGCGTTGTTTCCCTTTACGTCGCACATAATTCTGAATACTGGTTCTGTTCCAGATCCTCGCATCCAGATGAATGAAGAAGGTTTTTCAGAATTTTCGAAAAGCTGGATCTTTAAACCGCCTTTGCCGCTTTCTGAAAAGTCCTTTACATCAACGCGTTCTGTTGTGCCGTTTGTCAAAACGCATTTATATGATTTTATACCATATTTTGATAAAATTCCATTGGCACCTGAAGAAAATGATTTTTCAAATACTTTCTGAAAGTTGCCTTTGAGAACGCTGTGGTCTGTTGTCTTAATCTTGAGGATTGCCCTTGGTTCTGAAACGCCTGTAGTTGTGTAGACAGGGAGAGTGTCGATAACGTCAGCGAGAGTAAAGTTTTCTTTGTATTCGTGCTTTGAAAGGTCGCACCAGATGTGGAAAAGGCCTTTTTTAACGTTGCCTGCATTGTCTTTTGTGTCTTTAATTGTCAGAAGCTTGATGAAAGCAAAAATCGTGTTTATCGGGTCGCGGACAGATGCCGGGTATGTGATAGTTCCACCGTTAGAACCTTCGCCCAAAATGCGTACAGTAAAATTCTGCTTGCGTGCAAGACGGGCAGTGTTAACGACGTTTGCTTCTCCGACTTCACCCCGGAAAACTTTTGCATTAAAGCATTCTGCAATTTCATCGATTCTCATTGATGTCGGACAGTTTACGGCAACAGCACCTTTGTAAGACGGGTCGTCGCCAGAAAGCCACTGTGAGTAAGCAAGTTCTGCAAGGACAGAAAGCGAGAAAACTTCCTGGGCTTTTAAAACTTCGGCAGTTTTTGTCTTTTCGTTCCAGAAAACGATGTTTCCGCGGTCGCCGTCACAGTCGGGCATATATCCGAGAACGGCGTTAGAAGTTCCACCAGCCTGAAGCTCTGTCATGCGCTTTGCGCAGTGAACAAGATTTTCTGGTTCAGGAATTATTTCGTGAACGATCTGTCCAGGTTTGTCGTTGAACGGATAAAAGTCAATATTGTTTTCTTTGAAGAATGCGCTGTCGATTGAAAGTGTTCTGGCACTTCCGTTGAAGTCGCATACGATTCCGATTGAAGATGAAGCAATCTGAGTTTTAAGATTTTCAAAAAAGTTTCCCTGTTCTACAACGCCGGGAAGAGCTGAGATGACTTTTTTTGAAAATGACTTATAGATGTCGAGGGCTTCGCGTTTGATTGAAATAGATTCTGAGTAAACCCATTCGAGGTCTGAAACATCTGCGCGTGAAATGAGTCGTTCGAGTTTTGAAAGAAGTTTTTCATCCCTGCATTTATCGAGAAAGTCTTTTACGAGAAGAGCATTTTCTTCGCCGTTTAAAACGCCGCCGTCATTGAGACCAAACTTGATTCCGTTGTGGCCGACAGGGTTGTGGCTTGCAGAAATGTAAATAAAGCCGTCAAAGAGTTTTGCATATGCCATGATTTCTGGAGCTGCAGAAACACCGATGTATTTTATAACGGCTTTTTCCTTTAGAAGTGTTCTGATCATTGCATTTGCAATCTGAGGACCTGTAGGTCTTGTGTCGATTGCGATTACGATTGTCGGAGTTTTTTTGCCTGTGCGTTTTTTAAGGTATTCAAAAAATACGAGTGCGCAGAGTGAACTGATGTATGTGTTTTCAACTCCAATGTCTGAAGTTGTATCTTTTTCATTTTGTGTTACTGCAAAAACTTTTCGCCATCCGCTGGCAGAAAGAATCATGTTTGGATTTTCAATAATCATTTTGCGTAAAAACTCCGTGTAATAATTTTAGCAGAACTAGAAAACAGTTACGTTAAATACTCTTGATCTTTCGTTTCCTGAGAAATCTGTTACGATAACTGAAATCGTATCTTTACCGTGTGCAAGGTAAAGTTCACCCATGAGCATAAGGTCGTTTTCGATGTAGAGCTTGTTTACAGGATAGAAATAGTTTCCTTCGATTGCAAGTTCGTCTTCTGCCATCTTGAGTGTGTCAAAAGTAATTTTTTCTGATTCAGAACCGTTTACTGATACGGCAGTTTTATATGGAACTGCAAGGTTCTGCTTCTTTCTGTAAATCTTGTATACGCCTGCAGGAATGTTTCTCTGTGTTTCAAGGTCGTAGAATTTTCCGAACTTGTTCTGAAGCGTAATGTTAGTCAAAGTAAGAGACTCTTCTTTTCCGATGCGAGGCATAAGAATGAGAGGATTGATGTAGTTGTGGTTCTTAGTATCGATGATCTGAAACTCGAGGTAAGATTCTTCTTCCTGCCATGCTGAGTTTCCTGTTGTCGAAAGTTCTGTACCTGTAGTTACTTCAGGGTTTAGGAAAAGCTGCTGGTTAAAGTTGTCCTGGTCGAGGTTTGCATAAACTGTCGAGAGGGAATCTTCGTGAGCAACGACTACTGCGTTTCCGAGAGTTGATTCAAACCAGTTGAAACCGTCTTCGTGTTCCGTAATGATTACTGCAACCTGTCCGTTGTCACAAACTTTTGCTGTTTCTGCTTCTGAGAAAATCAGTGAGTTTGAAATTGTATTTGCTCTTTTCTGTCCGAAGAAAGAAAAGAACTTCTTTGCCGAAATGTTGTCCTGTGGCCAGTCAAATGTAAAAACAGGAATGATGACTGTAAGGGAAATAATAATTGCAGTTAAGATTGTCTTGATTTTTTTCATTTTCATTCCTCCTTTTACTCTTTAGAAAGCGTAAGCTTTGAGATTTTATTGTCTTTTCCGATATAGAGGGCATTTTCATCTGTAAGGATGAATGCACTGTCTGCTGTAAATGAGAACTCGCCGGTTTTGTGAGAGCGCTGTTCGATGATTGAAAGGGTGTAAGTATTTGTAGTGTTGCGGCGGTCTTTTGAAAGTACGAAAAAGCATTCAGAAACAGGTGATTCCTGAATGTCTATTACACGGCCCTTGATTTTGATGTGCTTGTCCTTGAAAGTCTTGCAGTCTACGATTCCGAGTCCTGTTGAGTCGTTGTAGAAGGCTGTAGATTCGTCTTTTGAGAACATTACGTAAGTCTGATATACTACACTGTTGTTAAGTGTTTTGTGAAATACGACCTTTGCGTGGTTGTCTTCTGTCTTGTAAATGACAAAGCGCTGTCTGTCCTGGCCTGAAACGCATGCAATGTAATTGCCGTTTGAACTGATGTTTGCGCCTAAAATTGCTTCAATATCAGATCCGCCTGGCTGAAGAGTAAAGATTTCGTCAAATT
Source organism: Candidatus Treponema scatequi (assembly GCA_018066075.1). Taxonomy (GTDB): domain Bacteria; phylum Spirochaetota; class Spirochaetia; order Treponematales; family Treponemataceae; genus Treponema_D; species Treponema_D scatequi. Next base: position 16,618 of record JAGHSB010000174.1, on the reverse strand, counting down.
TGTCGTCGAAAACTCGCAAAATTCCATCTGCATAACCTGTCAAAGTGAAATGGTCATGAGACTGAAGCGCGGTAATTGGAGCCGGATGTTCTGTTCTGAGGAGTGTAAGACCATTTTTTTCTTTAATTTCAAAGCCTGATCCGCCCGGAAGAAGAAGGAAAATATAGTCATCAGTTACATAAGGAAATCCGCCTTCAAAGAACTTGGCAATAGGTTCTCCCTTGTTGTTGTAAATCTGAACTTCAGGTGAGTTCTGTGTAAAAAGAGAATAGTAGTTTTTTGAGATGGTTGCCTTGTATTCGAAGTTTTCGAGAAGGGCGATTTTTCCGTCGTGGGTAAAATAGCCTGCGTTCTGTCCGAGTTTGAACGGGAGGACGTTGAGGTCCGGGACAGCTCTTTTTGGTGCCGGTGTTTCTTCGGAATTTTCGGCAGCTGTTTTATTTATTGATTCGAGTTCAACTGTCCATTCCGGTGTCAGCTGGAGCTCTGTTTTTAACGGCTTGTAACAGAAAATAATATATGCAAGAAATGCAAAAGCTACTAAGAGAGTAATAATTGAAACATTTTTCTTATTTTTCATGTTTTTTATGATATAATTATAGAAAATAACTGTCAATAAAGATTAACCGGTTTTCTGCCGATATATTATCAAAAGAGGGCTTATGAATCAGAAAAACTTAAAACTTACGATTAAAGTTTATTCAGTTGCGTTTATTGCAATTGTCTTTTTTGCAGCTTTTTGTACCTGTCTGTTTTTCAGCAGGGCGTCAAACAAGAAAAAGATTCAGGCAGAACTTGAACAGATAGCAGGACAGAAAAACCTTGAATTTCAGGCCAATTTGAACAGCCAGATCATGCTTGCTCTTCAGATGGCGAAATCTCCTGTCATCGTAGATTACTTTACAGACCCAGACGACAAAGAGCTTGAAAAACTCGCTTTCAAAGAATTTTCTTCATATCAGAATTCTTTCATCGCAAAGACATCTTTCTGGTGTAATTCCAAAGATTTGAAATTTTATTCTGACCTTGCATATTCATATACAATAAACCCGAAAAACCCTGATGACTACTGGTTTAACATGACAGTTAACGAAACTCCGGTTTACAATTTTAACATCAACTACAACAAAGAACTCGGCAAGACAATGCTCTGGCTCAATGCAGTAGTAAGAGATAAAAATGGAAAGTCAGTAGGTATGTGTGGTACTGGTATTCCTATTACAGAATTTGTAAACGAAATGTACAAGGACATGCCTTCATACATCGAGATGTACCTTTACAATGATGCTCTTGAAATTACAGGTGCAAAAGACAGTTCGATTCTTGCAGACAAAATTTTAATTTCTACATACTACAAAAACCTCAATGAAAAAAATGCACTTTGCAAAGATCTTACTCATATCAGTGATGCAAAAGGACTTACAGTATTGTCTCCAATCGACGTAATCGGATGGAACATTCTCCTTTCTGTGAAATTTAACATGGGAAGCTATTTCACAAAAGAAGGAATCCTTCTTGGTTCAATCATGATTTTGATTGCGCTTGTAATCGTCGGATATTATACATTCCTTTTCAATAAGATTTTAGTTACGACTACGGGGCATCTTGTTGATACAAAAGAAAAAGCCGGAAGCCAGGTGGAGCTCATGGATCAGGTAAACTCGACAATCAAAGAGAATGTTGATTACCTTGGTCAGTTTGGTGATTTGATTGAACATCAGATCAAGCAGATTTCAACTTCTGTAGACAACACTGCAGAACTTATGAGCGACCTTGATGCGATGAACGTTCTCAGAAAAGATTCAATCACAAGTACAAATGACCTTTCTGAAAGTTCAGAGAAGGGTAACCATCATATTGCAAACATCACTTCAAAAATTGATGAACTCAATGAATGTACAAAGCGCTTGAGCTCGGCAAACAATTTGATTGCATCGATTACTTCAAAGACAAACCTTCTTGCCATGAATGCAGCAATCGAAGCAAGTCATGCCGGTGAACACGGAAAAGGATTTGCAGTTGTTGCAAAAGAAATTAGAGCCCTTGCAGAAAAGAGCCGTACTCAGCAGCAGGATGTAAGCCATGCAATCGATGACATCAATGCAATGGTAACAGAAATGGTCGGATATTCTCAGACTGCAAAAGAATCGTTTGACGAAATCGTTGCAAATACACAGCGTGTACAGAATAACTTTCAAAACATGTCAAACAAGCTTGAAAGTGAAGCTTCTCTTGTACAGACAATTTCTGCGAATCTTCAGAGCGTTACAAGTTCAAACCAGAAAATCAATTTGAGTTTTGATGAAATGAAGCAGTCAAACCAGCAGGTTAGCAAAGAAATTTCAACAGCTGCAGACAGCAGCAATGAATTATTAAAAATAACAGACGAATTATTAAAAATAATGGGAGAAGAAATTGATGAGTGACAACACAATTTTAACTGACAGCCCTGTAGGCAAGCATATCGATGCAATTTCAAATCCATCGGCTCTTTCGTATCTTTTGTTCGACAAGAAGAAGATTCAGCTTGTAGCAAAGATTACGATTGGACGCGAAAGTGACAACAATGTTGTAATCGACAATAAGCTTGCGAGCCGTCATCATGCAGTAATTCAGAAGATCAAAGAAGATTACTTTCTGAAAGACGAAGAATCAACAAACGGAACTTACCTCAACGGAACAAAGATTCCTGCAGGAAAATACGTTAAGTTGAACCGCGGTGATAAAATTACAATCGGAAGCACTAACTTAGTATTTTCGTGATTAAGAGAAAAATAATTTGAATACCGATTCAGATAACGAACAGGTTGTTCTCAAAAAGATAAAAGCACTTTCTAAGGCAAAAAAAATTGTTTCAAAGAAAGAGCTTTTTTCTTTATTAAAAGAAACTACCGAATTATTACAAAATGAAATAACCTCATACAGAAAAGAAGTCGCAGAAATCGACGGAATGCCGGGCTCTCTTCTTGATTTTACAAAGTCAAAAAAGCTTGATTTAATCGTAGTTCCGGACCTTCATGCCAGAAAAGAATTGATTTACAGGCTTTTGACATACAGCCCTGAAGCGAATGCAAAAACTGACAAAGATGACGGCCGGGCAAATTCCACAAAAACAATATTTGAAATGCTTTGTGAAGGCAAATTGAGAATCGTTTTTCTCGGAGACATTCTTCATTCTGAGACACTTCAGAAAGAACGCTGGTACAAGGCTTTTGAAGAGTATGAAAAGGGAAATGCAGTTTCTCAGGCGATGACAGATGAGATGACTGATGGACTTTCGACTTTATGCCAGGTTTTGATTTTGAAAAAAGCTTTTCCTGAGAGCGTTCACTGTCTCAAGGGAAATCATGAAAACATAAAGAACGAATGCGCAAATGGAAATTTTGCTTTTCATAAGTTTGTATATGAAGGCGATATGGTTTTGGATTTTATGGTGGAACATTACGGCGTTAAGTCTGTCGAGCTGATTTCACAGTTTGAAAATCATTTGCCGCTTGCAGCATTTTTTGAAAACGTAATCACTTCGCATGCAGAACCGAAAAGAGAGTTTTCTAAATCAGAAATCAATTCGAGCGTTCTTGATCCGGATGTCGTTTATGGACTTACATGGACTAAAAATGATGAAGCAGAAGAAAACAGCGCTCTGGACATGTTGAAAAAGAATTGTGTAAAAAATAAAATTGAAAAAAAATATATTACGGGACACAGGGCAGTGAGGGGATTGTATAATCTCAGGGCTGACGGAAAAGTTGTTCAGATTCATAATCCGGTTCAGATGCAGGCGGCTTATGTAAAAGACGGAAAAGAGTTTAATCCTGATGAAGATATTTTCAGGTTTGACTGAAGATGTTTTTTTTAATTGAAAAGTTTGATATGTTAAAATAGAGGTAAAAAAAATGGCTGACATGACAGGTGAATACATCGGAAAGTACAAAGTAGTGAACAAAATTGCACAGGGTGGAATGGGTGCCGTATATAAAGCAATTCATCCGTCTTTGAAAAGGGATGTTGTAATTAAAAAGATGACTCTCCGTTCAAATCCGATGGCAAAAGAAAGATTTAAGAAAGAAGCTCAGATTCTTCTTGATATGCAGAGCCCTTACATCGTTCACCTGTTTGATTATTTTACTGAAGGTCCTTACCGCTACATGGTTGAAGAATTTGTAGACGGTCTTGCTCTCGATGCTCTCATTAAAAAACAGACAATCGTTGATCCGACAGTTGCTCTTTTGATTTTGCAGGATGCATGTTTTGCACTTAAGTTTGCTCATGCCAAAGGAATCGTTCACCGCGACATAAAGCCTGGAAACATTTTGATAAGCCGCAAAGCAGAAGTAAAGCTTGCAGACTTTGGAATTGCATCAGATGAAAACGAAGCCGAAGGAGACAAAACTCAAAGCGGCGTTACACTCGGAACTCCGGCTTACATGCCGCCTGAACAGTTTGAAAACAGTTCTACCGTAGACAATCGCGCAGACATTTATGCTCTCGGCGTAATGCTTTACGAAATGGTAACAGGAACAAAACCATATCCGTCTGAAATGTCAAAGGAAAACATCGCAAGAATCAAGCGAGGCCGTTACACAAATCCGAGAAAAATTGACAAATCGATTCCTCCTGTTGTATGCAGACTCATCAAAAAAATGATGAAGCCAAAAGCAAGACAGCGTTTCTCGTCAGTAAATCCGATTATCAAGATCGTTAAAAAATATCTCAAGAATTACGACACACACGCAATCAGAGTTGAACTTGCAAAAATCGTAATCAATCCAAAGCCTTATAAAGTATGTGAGTTTGCAAAAAAGAGAAATCCATGGAAGACTTTCATGATTATTCTTTTGTCATGTGGAATTTTGTCAGGAGGGGGATATTATGCGTGGACAAACGGATACGTTCATAAGTTCCTGCTCAGAAAAATTTATACTCCGGTAACTCTTACGATGAAGATTCCGAATGTGACAAGTTCTGCAAGTGAACTTTCGGCAAGCGCAGTCTTTTTTGAAAACGGCGAACTCATCACAGAGATAGCAGATTCAAAAAGAACATTCATCGAAGGAACAGTAGAAAAGGACGGGGTAAGTTCCACAAGACCTGCTGCAAACTCAAAAAATTACGTAACAAAACCAATTTACCTCAAACCAGGAAAATACCGCGTAAAAGTCGTAATCGGTTCAAATGTCTGGTGGAAGATTTTTGAAGTTGATAAAGAAGAAAAAATCATTACGATCGACAGCTTTGCAAAAAATGCGCGTTCGATTTCTGTAATGACAAAATCATATGACATTGAAACTGGCGAGGACCTTACAAAGCAGACTGTGTTCCTTGTTCTCTACAGGGACAAATGGGTGAGCATCGAATCTGTTCCGCAGGCAAAATTGACTTCGGACCAGAGCTGGAAGTTTAAGGCTGTCTGCACCGGTTATCACGACAGGCTTTATTCTTTGAAAGTCGAGTGGTACCAGGATTCACTTTTCCTAAACTTTGACCTTCAGAAGAAGTAGTTTTTAAGTGGAATTTGCACGGAAAAGACCTGTTTTGCGTGAAAATTCCACTTTTTTTTACTAAATTTCTAAATTAGTGACTTTTTGAGCTTTTATCTGTATATTATAGATATGAGCAAGAAAAAAGATCAGAATGCAGAAATTGAGGTCGTAATCACTGACCCGGATGGAAAAGAACGAAAGACAAAGGTTGATTCAAATTCCATTTTACCTGTAGAACAGATTTTACCTAATAAATTACATATTATTTCAATTCAGGGACGCCCGCTTTTTCCGGGTGTCTTTACGCCGCTGATGGTTTCTTCAAACGAAGACGTTAAGGTTGTTGAGAAGGCTTTTGAAGATGATGGTTTTCTTGGAATCATCATGACCCGCACTGATAATGATGCGACAAACATATCAGACCTTTTTGAAATCGGTACGGTTGCAAGAATCATTAAAAAGATCAATCTTCCTGACGGCGGAATAAACATCTTTATTTCGACAATCAAGAGATTTAAAATCCGCAAAGTTTTGAGCAAAGTTAATCCGATGCTCGCAACTGTCGAATACCTCGATGACGAAGAAGATTCTACTTTTGAAGTAAAGGCTTTGACTCGAGCACTCATTTCAGAAATGAAGGAAATCTCTGACAACAATCCGATGTTCTCAGAAGAGATGAGGCTCAACATGGTCAATATTGACCAGCCTGGAAAGATTGCAGACTTTATCGCATCAATTCTTAATGTCGACAAAGAAGACCAGCAGCGCATTCTCGAAACTGTAAATGTAAGACAGAGAATGGAACAGGTTTTAGTGTTCATCAAAAAAGAACAGGAACTTCTGCGCATTCAGAAAAAGATTCAGAACGAGCTCAACGAAAGAGTAGAAAAAAATCAGCGTGAATATTTTTTACGCGAAGAGTTAAAGACGATACAGGAAGAACTCGGAACAGATTCTCACGGAAACTTAACTGACTATCAGAAATACAAAGAAAAAATTGAAAAGCTTGCTTTCGAAGGCGAAGTAAAAGAAGCCGTTGATGATGAACTTGCAAAGTTTAATCTTATGGACCCGAACTCTGCAGAATACATCGGAACAAGAAATTTTCTCGAACTTGTCACAAACCTTCCGTGGAAAAATGAAGAGTTTAAAGACTATAATATTCTCGAAGCAGAAAAAACTCTCGACCGCGACCACTACGGACTTGAAGACGTTAAAAAACGCATAATGGAATTTCTTGCCGTACGAAAAAATAAAATGGACAACAAAGGAACAATCATTCTTTTAGTTGGACCTCCTGGAGTCGGAAAGACAAGCATCGGAAAATCAATTGCAAATGCGATGAATAAACCTTTCTACAGATTTTCTGTCGGTGGAATGCGCGATGAAGCCGAAATCAAAGGACACAGAAGAACTTACATCGGTGCAATGCCTGGTAAAATCATTCAGGGACTCAAGATTACAAAATCAAATGCTCCTGTCTTTATGATCGATGAAGTTGATAAAATGGGTTCTGGCGTTCAGGGAGATCCGGCTTCTGCATTGCTTGAAGTTTTAGACCCGGAACAGAATGTAACTTTCCGCGATAATTATCTTGATCTGCCTTTTGATGTTTCAAATGTGCTTTTCATTTTGACTGCTAATACGACAGACTCGATTCCGGGACCTCTTTTGGACAGGGCAGAAGTAATTTCACTTTCGGGCTACATCGATTCTGAAAAAATTGAAATTGCAAAAAAATATCTCATTCCAAAAACTGCAAAAAAAGTAGGACTTTCAAAAACAAGCATCAAATACACACAGGGCGCTCTTTCAAGAATTGCAGAAGAATATGCCCGTGAAGCAGGCGTCAGAAATTTTGAAAAATGCATCGAAAAAATTGACCGCAAAATCGTAACAAAAATGATGCGAAAACTCGATGAAGGACATACACTCCAGCAGCTTGAATTTGTAATAAAGCCAGAAGACCTTGATGAATATCTCGGAAAACCAGTCTTTGACGAATCAGAAATCAAGCGCGCATCAAAACCTGGAACAGCCATCGGACTTGCATGGACAAGTATGGGCGGTGATACGCTTTTGCTCGAGTCAATCGCTTTTCCTGGAAAAGGAGACTTGCAGCTCACAGGTCAGATGGGCGACGTAATGAAAGAATCTGCTCAGATTGCATTCAACTGGGTTAAAAAATACGCAGAGGAAAACGGAATTAAAAACGAAGAATGGTTCGAGAAAAATTCCATTCATCTTCATATTCCAGAAGGCGCCACACCAAAAGATGGCCCTAGCGCAGGCATCACGATGGCAACAACATTCCTCTCGCTCTTGAAAAACAAGACGATCAAAAAGAATCTTGCCATGACCGGCGAACTTTCTCTTACAGGCCAGGTTCTCCCGATTGGAGGTCTCAGAGAAAAAACAGTAGCCGCACGCCGCAACGGAATAAAGACAATCTTAATTCCAAAGGCAAATGTCCGCGACCTCGATGAGATTCCGGAACACGTAAAGAAGGGAATCAAGTTTATTCCTGTAAGCGATGTGCGCGAAGTGATTGAGAACGTGTTTTAAGTGTAATTTTATTTAAATGGAATTTATAAGACCGGCTTTTCGTTATGGACGCCGGTCTTTTTGTTTGTGAAATATTTAAAAAGTTAGTGGAATGAAATCAGGCAATCACAACATCTTTTACAATTTCTTTGATTTGTTCTTCAGACATATCAAGTGATTTTGAGATGAGCTCGATTGAAGCTCCGTTTTCAAAAAGTTTTCTGGCGTTTTCGATTTTAGTTTGTTCAATTCCTTGTTCGATACCTTGCTCAATTCCCTGTTCAATTCCATCTTCGAGTCCGTCGTTATACCATGCTCTGTGAATTGATTCTTCATCGTATTCTGTCAAACTCATCGCTAAGATCTCCTCTTTCTGCAATTTGAAAAAGCCGTCAAAAAGATTTTCTCTAATTGCCCAGTCTACGGCCTCATCGACTGCCGCCTTTGCAGTCAGCCCCTTTTTCTTGTTGTCTGAAATTCTTGAAATGTAACTTGTATAATTATACAACGGCTCGCAGATTTTTTGAAGAGCTTCATTATGTCCGGGATTAATATTTATCATCTCGGCCGTCCATTCGAAGTCTCTTGATTTGTCTTCTTTTTCAAACGCATCTGAGAGCCTGAGTTTTAACCTGTCCGGAAAGTTTTGCACGCCGTTATAAAATACAATGAATTTTGGATTTGGAATTTTCACAATTTTTGAACTATGTACGTCTTTCTCATTTTGAGAAATGTATATCTGATACAACTGCGAAAAATACATCAGTCCGCGAAGCGGCATATTTGGGTTATAAGTACTCTGCTGTTCATACAGATTCATCTGTGAATCGATGAGGAACGACACGTCATTTTTCATCGTGATGTAAATTACATTTTCAATCGTGTTGAGTTTGAGCGCGTCCGGATCTGTGTAGTGTGAGTCGTTGAGTGCGTTGTAAAGTTCCAGACGCCACTTCTTACTCTGTTCGGTGTCTCGTCCGAAAATCGCTTTGAACAAGCGGTCGCGGTATTGTCTCTGAGGCGCGGGTTGTGACTGTGATTCGGACTGAGTTTGTTTTTCAATGTCTTCAACTTGCAAATCTTCGCATTTAGTTATTTCATTCATACAAAATAACCTCCACTCGTATAATACGCGCGACTGTGAAAAATATATCTAATTTTATGTAAATATTCCCAAATTCCATTTATACCAAACTTTAATTCTTGACAATCCATACCCCATGGGTTAAACTTTCTTATTGCTTTTTTATGTTGTAGAAGGGCAATTCTCTGGAGAGTTCCCATATTCCAATGGGACGCCGAAGGGTTAGGTTTTTGAGGGCTGTTTTTGGTCGGAGAAGGCTGATATCTCAGGCAAAGAGGACGGGGTAAAGAATCGTTCCAAGACACTCTTTAGAGAGCCGATAGACTGAAAGTTTTCAGTTTTGAGGCTCTATTTTCTTTTTAAAACGGATGTTCAAAATGTTTGACGAAATCCTTACAAAAATTGATGACATTGTATGGGGAATCCCTACAATCGCACTTATCCTCATTACTGGTATTGTTTTAACAATTGCCGCAAGAGGAATTCAGTTTACAAAACTTGGAAGAGCTTTCAAAGGTATCTTCAAAAAGAACAATGGTGAAGGGGAACTTTCTGGTTTCTCAGCTTTGTGTACAGCTCTTTCAGCTACAATCGGTACTGGTAATATTGTCGGTGTAGCAACAGCTATTGCAGCAGGTGGTCCTGGTGCTCTTTTCTGGATGTGGGTTGCTGCTATTCTTGGAACTGCGACTAAATATGCAGAATGTATGCTCGCAATCAAATATCGTGAAGTAAAACCAGACGGACACGTTCTTGGTGGACCTTTCTATACAATCGAAAAAGGTATGGGACCAAAATGGAAGTGGCTCGCTGTATTGTTTGCTTTGTTCGGAGTTTTGGCTGGTCTTCTCGGAATCGGTACAATGACTCAGATCAATGGTATTACATCTGCAGTTAACATGGCATTTGATCCAAGCGGTGCAAACATTGCTCTTACAATCGGTGGAAACTCATATACATATGCTACAGTAATCGGTGGTGCAGTTGTAACACTTTGTGCAGCTCTCGTAATCATCGGTGGTCTTAAACGTATTTCTAAAGTTGCAGAAAAAGTTGTTCCTGCAATGGCTATCGTTTACGTATTCCTCGGACTTTCAGTAATCATCATGAATGCAACTAGCATTCCTGCAGCATTCGTATTGATTTTCAAATCAGCATTCGGTTGGAAAGCTCTTGCCGGTGGTGCAACAGGCTGGGTTCTCAAACAGATTACAGATTCAATGCAGAAAGGTATCGCACGCGGTATCTTCTCTAACGAAGCTGGTCTCGGTTCTGCTCCTATCGCAGCAGCTCCAGTTCAGACAAACGAACCTGTAGAACAGGGTCTCGTAAACATGACAGGTACAGTAATCGATACTCTCATCGTTTGTACAATGACAGGTCTTGCAATCGTTCTCGCTTTGACAAATCCAGAATTCTTTGCTCAGTATGAAGCAAACGGATGGAAAGGTGTAGAACTCACAGCAAATGCACTTTCATTCAACCTCGGTGGTGACAATATTTCAGTTAAGTTCCTTCTCATGCTTTGTCTTGCATTCTTTGCATTTACAACAATTCTTGGATGGGACTACTACTCAGAAAAATGTCTCGAATACATCGCAGACGGAAAAATGGGTCTCGTAATGGTTTATCGTATTCTTTACATCGCAGCTATCGCAATCGGACCTTACTTCACTGTAAACGCAGTATTTACAATTGCCGACATCACAAACGGATTGATGGCAATTCCTAACTGTATTGCATTGCTCGTTCTTTCTGGCGTAGTTGCTAAAGAAACAAAATCTTACTTTGACAGATTTCCAAAACTCGACTAATTAGTTTCATAAACTTTTTAGTTTAAGTGGAATTTATAAAAAAGGCCGTCACTGGCGCATGTTCGAAATCACTTTCGGAATGCAGTCAGGACGGCCTTTTTGTTTGCACAAAATCTGTTTTTTCTATAATATTTAATTCATGTTGCAGAATATCAAAGCAGTAATTTTTGACATGGACGGAGTCCTGATTGATTCTGAAACTATTTGCGACAGAATCTGGTATCGCCTGGCTGACGAAATGGGTTTGCCTGACATCGACAAGGCAATCGTTGAAAACCGCGGTTGCAATGAACAGATGATGGCAGAAAAACTGTCTCGCCGTTACGGAAAAGATTTTGACTGCCCGAAGTTTTTCAAGACATTTTCAGTTTACTTTCATGAAGTGGAATTTTCAGAAGGCATTCCCCTTTTGCCAGAAGTTAAAGAGACTCTCGATTATCTGAAAGAGAAGGGATATCACCTTGGTCTTTCTTCGAGTACGAGAAGGACGACTGTAAAACGACAGCTTACTGCGTGCGGTATTTTTGATTATTTTGAGTGTGGAACTTTCGGCGACGAAGTAATTCATTCAAAACCGGATCCTGAGATTTACTTAAAGACTGCAGAAAAGCTCGGTGTAAAACCTGAAAACTGCGTCGGAATAGAAGACAGTCCAAACGGAGTGCGAAGCGTTCACTCGGCAGGATTTTATACAATCATGGTTCCAGATAAAATTGAACCTGATGAAGAAATCAAAAAACTCTGCTATAAAATTGGAAAACCAATTTCAATCTTAAGGGAGATATTATAATGAAAATCAATTTTAATTTTGGAAAAAAAGTTTTTGCAAATACCACTAAAACAGTTTTAAAAAATTCCACTAAAAAAAATATCATTGCAATTTTGAGTTTTCTTTTAATCACAAACTCAATTTTCGCAGTTGGAAATCCTTCGAAAAAAATCAGAATCTGGAAAGACGTTAAAGCCGTAAAATCAAACATCTCATGGCTCCAGCCATACTTTGCAGACGAATCGAACAACACAGGAGCTGCCGTAATCGTATGCCCGGGCGGAAGCTATCATCACCTCGGAATGGGACACGAAGGACACAAAGTTGCAGCGTGGTTCCAGTCAAAAGGCGTTAACGCATTTGTTTTGAGATACCGCGTTTCAGGTGACGGCTTTCATCATCCTGCAATGCTCGAAGACATTCAGCGCTCGATTCAGCTTATCCGCGACAACGCAGGCGAATGGAAAATCGACGTAAACAAAGTCGGAGCAATCGGATTTAGTGCAGGGGGACATCTTGTCGTAATGGTAGGTGCTTTCGGCGACAAAGAAAACGAACTTAAAAAACTCGGAATCAAATCTGAAGCAAGCGTAAAGCCAAATTTCGTAATGCCGATTTACCCGGTAGTTTCAATGCAGTACGACATCGGCCACGCATGGTCAAGAAAAAGCCTTCTCGGAAAGAACCCGTCTCAGGAAAACCTCGATAAGTTCTCAATGGAAATGGCAGTTACAAGCGACATGTGCCCTGTATTTTTACTCGTAAACAAAGACGACAGCACAGTAATGTACGAAAACTCCGTAAGACTCGACGAATCCCTCACAAAAGCCGGCGTCCCTCATATGTTCATTCTCAACGGCGTCGGTGAACACGGCTTCGGCATGGGCAACGGCAAATTCGTAAAAGCCACCCACTGGAACGACAACTGGCTCTGGCCCTGGGTACAAGACAAGATTAAATAAGTACCCAAAAAACAACATAGCCGCGTGCATGTAACAAAAAAAGGCTGTGCTCGCGGGTGTGGTATAGGGTATGACTGCGGCGCAGAATTTTTTTTCCCCATGCCCGCGTCTATATTGTTTTTTAACTTCCCATTATTATTGTTACATTTTCCATTTTCTGATATATTTACATCTAATAAACGCAATAACACAGATGTCCCGGATACGCCGCTGTCCAAACGAGTTTCCTAACATCTGAAGAAATAAACTATAATATAGTTATAAATATAGATGTCAAAAATACGCCGTAGTCGCAAGCGCGCCACAAAAAAAATTCTGCGCGCAGTTATACTTCTCTGGCGCCCCCACGAGCACAGCCTTTTTTTGTGGCGTGATTGCGACGGAAGGCGTATTTTTGAAGTCTAGAAGAGATATATTTTTTAGAGGTTATTTATGTCAGAAAACGAAGTAAGAGTTCGTTACGCACCATCTCCTACAGGTATGCAGCACATCGGTGGTGTTCGTACAGCACTTTTTAATTATCTTTATGCACGTTCAAAAGGCGGAAAGTTTATTCTCCGTCTCGAAGATACAGACCGTACACGCTATGATGAAAAATACGTTCAGAACCTTTATGACACAATGGCATGGCTCGGAATCGAATGGGATGAAGGCGGCTCAAAGGGTGGTGAATACGGCCCTTACGTTCAGTCAGAAAGATTTGAACTTTACAAAGAATACGCAAACAAATTGATTGAAAACGGCGAAGCTTATTACTGCTTCTGTGATGCAGAAAGACTCGACCGCATCAGAAAGATTCAGACAGAAAACAAGATGGCTCCGGGATACGACAGAAACTGCCGTCACCTGACTCCAGAAGAAGTTAAGGCTAATCTTGATGCCGGAAAACCATATGTAATCCGTCTCAAAGTTCCAATGGAAGGAACAACAAAATTCTCTGACCACATTCTCGGCGATATCGAATGGAAAAACGAAGACATTTCTCCAGACCCAGTATTGCTCAAGTCAGACGGTTTCCCGACATATCACCTTGCAAACATCGTTGACGACCACATGATGAAAATCTCTCATGTAATGCGCGCTCAGGAATGGATTCCATCGACACCATTGCATGTTCAGATGTATAAATCATTTGGATGGCAGCATCCGGAATTCTGTCACCTTCCGATGGTAAACGGTTCAGACGGAAAGAAACTTTCTAAACGTCACGGATCAACATCACTCAACGAATTCCGTGCACGCGGATATCTTCCACAGGCAATCGTAAACTATGTTGCAATGCTCGGATGCTCTTACGAAGAAGGAAAAGAAATCTACACACTCGAAGAACTCGCAAAATCATTCAAACTCGAACACTTGAACAAAGCTCCTGCTGTATTCGATTACAAGAAGCTTGAATACTACAACGGAAACTACATCCGCCAGCTCACAGCAGAAGAACTTTACAAATGGACACTTCCATTCATCACAGGCACTGGAGATGCAACTCTCGAAATCAATCCAGAAAACCCGCAGCCAAAACCAAATGTAGGACCAGAATTCTCTGGCGTTGCACTCGGCGAAGACGGAAGACCATACTGCGTTGATAAATCAATGAACATGTCTACAGAAGACGTTGAAAAAACTCTCCTCGGACTTATGCCTCTTATTCAGGAACGCCTCAAGTTTTTGACAGAAGCTGCAGAAATGGTTCACTTTATGTTTACAGAACCTGCAGTTCCACCTGCAGAACAGATCATTCCTAAAAAGATTGACCTTGCAAAAACAAAAGAAGTTCTTGAAGAAGCAAAAGACTTTGTTGCAAAAGTATTCGACCTCGATCACGAAGCAGCAGAAGCTCTTGCAAAAGAAAAAGCAGAAAAACTCGGAATCAAACTCGGTGACTTTATGATGCCTATCCGTATGGCAGTAACAGGAAGCCGCGTTTCTCCACCGTTAATCGGCTCAATCTTAGTTCTCGGAAAAGACAAAGCCATTGCAAGAATTGAAAAAACTCTTGCAGCATTGAACTAAGGCCACGCGAAGCGGCATCATGCGAGATGAGCAATATGTTTTCAAAATGGGTAGCGTTCTGGGGAAATGCGATTTCGATTTCTGACAGACAGATTTCGACTTACGCAAAAGATTTGACTCTGCGCTATCCGTTATACGTTCCGTTTGACGGAAATAAAGTTCGCCTTCATTTTTCTAATTTTACCGGAACAGAAAATGTAAAAATTACATCGTGTTTCGTAATGCGTGAAAGTGAGGGGAACTTCTCAAACCCGCATCAGGTTTTATTTAACGGATCTGAGTCGGGGAAAATTCCACCCACAAAAGAAATAATCACAGACGACATTTCAATTGACTTAAAACGCGGTGATACCCTCACAGTGAGCATTTACTTTGCAGACTATACAGAAATGAGGGCAGGCACTTTGGTCACAGGACCTTTGTCAAAAGCATTTTTTGCATACGGAAACTTTGCAAAAGAAAAAGAACTTCCTCAAAATCTTTCGCGCGAAACAAACTGGTTTTACTTTTTAAATACTGCAGACATTTTTACAGAAGGAAAAAATCACGCGTTAATCTGTTACGGAGATTCAATCACTGCACACGAATGGCCCGACTGGCTCAAACTCAAACTTGAAAAAGAAAATGTAACAGACATCTCAGTAATACGCCGTGCAGTTTGCGGAACAAGAATCCTGCGTGACTACGAATGCATCACATACCAGGCTTACGGCCTCAAAGGCGAAAAGCGATTTGACTACGAAGCACAGGCAGCTGGCGCTGACTCAATCATAATTCAGCACGGAATAAACGACATCATTCACCCGGTTGGAACAGAAGTAAACAAGTTTCGTCCGATGAGCGACATGCCGGCAAGTGCAGATTTAATCAATGGAGTAAAATCTCTTTATCTTAAGATTGCAAAAGAGCGCGGCTATAAAATTTACAGTGGAACTTTACTGCCGATTTTCGGATGGCGAACTTACGCTGATTTTAGAGAACCTGTTAAAAACGAATATAATGAATGGCTGAGAACTTCTTCTGAGTTTGATGCGTGCGTTGATTTTGACAAAGCGCTTCGCGATAAAGACGACATGAGAAAGTTTGCAGACGGCTTTGACTCAGGCGATCATCTTCACCCGAGCAGTGCTGGATATCAGAAGATGGCCGATACAGCGTTTGAGGTAATTTACAAAACATGACATTTGATTCAATCATTTTAGATATAGACGGAACAATCTGGGATACAACGGGAGTCGTTGCGACTGCGTGGAACCGGGCAATTGAAAGCAATTTTCCGCAAATTCCACGAGTAACTGCTGACATTTTAAAAGGGCAGTTTGGAAAACCGATGAAGGCAATTGCTGATGATCTTTTTAAAGGGCTTTCTGAAGACGAAAAAGAAAAGCTCATGAGAGAATGCGAAAAAGAAGAAGAGCAGGAAATTGCAGAAAACGAAAAGCATATCACATTCGAAGGCGTATTCGAGACAATCGAAAAGCTGTCTTATAAAATTCCACTTTTTATCGTAAGTAACTGCCAGAAAGGCTACATCGAACTTGTAATGAAAAAAAACAACATCACAAAATATATTACCGACTTTGAAAGCTACGGAAACACAGGAAAGCAGAAATGGGAAAACATCGTTCTCATCGAAAACAGAAATAATTTGAAGCATCCGGTATATGTCGGCGACACTCAGGGCGATTTTGATTCGTGCATGAAAGCAGGGATTGATTTTATTTTTGCGTCGTATGGATTTGGAAAGATTGATGAAAGCGACCAGAAGAAAGTGTTTAAGGTGATTAAAAAGTTTTCGGAACTGGAAGAGATTATTAAATAGAGTGAGGTTTTTATGAATTACGCAGGTTTTATTTTAAAATATTTTGGATGATTGGAATTGTGTTTGGAGTGATAAATACACTTATTGTTAAAACAAAAATGAATAAAGATAATGTACAGGATAATAA
>JAGHSB010000104.1 GCA_018066075.1 Candidatus Treponema scatequi | reverse complement strand
GTATAATAATGAATAATTTACGGGAAATAGCACAAAAATTCAAGACAATACGCGATATTATCGTGACAGAAAACGAGGAGATGTCGCGTCATTTTTCTTTTCGGGTGGGCGGTGTTACGCCTTTGCTTGTGGAACCTGAAACTACAGAGTCTTTTTTAGAGTGCCTTAATCTCGCAGAAAGCGAACAAGTGCCGTATTTTATTCTCGGCGGCGGAACTAACATCGTATTTTCGGACAACGGCTTTGACGGAGCCGTCATTTCGACTTCACGCCTCAATAAGATTGAAATTACTGCCTCAGAAGGCGAAAATGTGACCGTAAGGGCGCTTTGCGGGGCTCAGATGAATACTATCGTCAACTTCTGCACAAAGAACGTTCTCTCGGGCCTTGAGGAGTTCTGCGGGCTTCCTGGAACTTGCGGCGGAGCTGCCTATATGAACGCGCGCTGCTTTAACAAGGAAATCAGCGATGTTGCGGGCAATATTGATTATCTGGATGGAACTTGTAAAACAGGCACTTCTTGTGATGATGGCGGGGCAAATTCCACATATATACAAAAAACTCAAGGGCCGGACAAGACGCTCTGGAGCTATAAAAAATCTCCCTTCACAGACACAAAAAAGGTCGTTTTAGCCGTAGAATTTACCGTAAAGCGTGAATCTCCTGAAAAAGCGGCCCAGATTGCCGAAAAAACAGCGTCTTTTATGAAAGAAAGGGTTGATAAGGGTCATTTTAAGTTTCCGTGTGCAGGAAGCGTTTTCAAGAACAACCACGATTTCGGGGCGCCGACTGGACAGATTGTCGACAGTCTCGGTCTCAAGGGAACTGCTGTCGGAGGGGCTCAGGTTGCGCCTTTCCACGGAAATATAATCATAAATACGGGAGCTGCGACTGCCTCTGACATCAAGGATTTAGTGGAACTTGTAAAGCGCGAGGTCCGTGAAAAGAAGGGCTTTGAGCTTGAAGAGGAAATCATATTCAAGTAGAACCAGGGGTGAGTTTATGATGTCGGGGAAACTTCTGAATCAGGGACAGGATTTTTTTTCCTAAATTAATTTTTCTTAATTCCGATAATTGAAAAAAGGTTAAACCTATATTATTATATATAGATAAGGGAGTATAGGATGCTTCAGCTTTCGTTTGTTAATTTTAAGAAAGGTTCATATCTCGTAGTCGAAGGACAGAATACTGGTGAGCGTTTTTACATCATTCAGGTAGGTCATGTTCAGGTTGCTCATGAATCAAATGTCCCTACTGACAACACAAACAGCATCTTAGGTCCTGGTGACTTCGTCGGTGTAATTCCATGTATGTCTAACCATCTTCAGATTGAATCAGCTGTTGCAATGACAGATGTAGTTTGTATTTCTGTCCGCCGTGACCAGTATCCTGAATTAATCGAAAGAAACACTCCTGTCGCTATGAAAATTATCCGCACCTTTGCAAACAAGATGCGTCTTTTAAATGAAAACCTTACAAAGCTTGCGCTCAACAATGTAGTTGCAGAAACTCCAGAACAGATTTTCTCAACAGCACAGGTTTACGAAGCAAAGAAAGAATACAACATCGCAATCTTCTCTTACTATCAGTATTTGAAAGCAAATCCTGCAGGACCAAATGCTGCAGTTGCAAAACAGAAATTTATTGCATTGAAACCTAAAACAAAAGCTGTTTATTTTGAACCTACAACAGATCTTCTTCGCGTTTATCCAAAAGGAACAATGATTTTTGCAGAATGTCAGGCAGGTGCTGACATGTTCATCATTCAGGAAGGATCTGTAAGAATTACTAAAGTAGTTGATGGTCAGGAAGTTATTCTTGCCGTTTTGAATAAAGGTGATATGTTTGGTGAAATGGCTTTGCTTGAAAACAAACCACGTTCAGCAAGTGCTATCGCTCATGACAACTGCCGCCTTATGACAGTTAACCGCAAAAACTTTGACCAGATGGTAGCAACTCAGCCACAGTTGATTGCACGCCTTACAACAACTCTCGCAGAACGCTTGTGGTCTATGTACCGCCAGCTTGCAAACACTCAGCTCAAAGAACCAATCATGAAATTAGTCGATATGCTTGCACTCCAGATGGAAAAAGCAAAAGTTGCAATTGCACCTGGAGCAAACTGGCAGACAGATTTAACTGTTCAGAATGTTGTTGATATGTGCGGTATTCCTCAGGCACAGCAGGCTCAGGCTGCATATCAGTTTCAGAATGATCCTAACATTAAGATTCAGAATGGTAAAATCTTCGTTCCTAACTGCGTGGAACTTGCCAAACAGGCAGCATTTTATCGTAAACAAACACGAAAATAATACCGATAATTCGTGTAATGAAGAAATTTATTTTTACAAAGAAAATTCTCGTTTTATTATTTATCTCATTTGTATGTGCATTTACTTTTGCACAGAGCGCTTCAAAGTCAAATACTAAGTCCGGGGCTCTTCCAAAAGGCTATGGCGGTGTAGAACTTGGAATGTCGGTAGACAGCACAAAAGATGCGTTGAGGAAAAACTCAGACTTTGGATACAACGGAGACAGAGACGTTTCTCTTTTACCAGGTGAAAACAGAACTTTGATTGAAACAGATGCCAGAGATTTTGCAAGATGGTCATATCTCGAACAGTGCTGGTTTCAGTTTTACAACGATAAACTTTATGTAATCATGCTCAACTTGAACAAAAAGAAAGTTGACTATTACAGTGTCTTCAGTTCCCTCTGCAAAAAGTACGGCGACCCGATTGAGTTTAGCCCTGAACGCGCAGTATGGAAAAACGACGACGTCCAGATGAGCCTCGAAAGACCTCTCGTATTAAAGTACATCGATTTGAAAACTTTCAATTCTTTGCTTGAAGAAAGCAGAGTTGAGAAGACCGCTGGTGAAAAGTTAAGGGATGACTTTTTGGATAGTCTTTGATGGCTGAGAGATGGATGTGAGTCTGGTGTGGATTGGTTGTTGAAAGAAAAGTTTGAAACAGATTAACACAGATTATTATAGATGTAGGGTTTTAAGTAAAGCGACTGGCGATGGCGAGTCGCTTTTTTGTAGATGAAGAGGAAATGTTATGAAGAAATATTTTTTGCTGTTTGCTGTCATGTGTGCAATGCTTTGCAGTTGTGCTCAGAGTTTTAAGAAAAGTGAAATTACTGTGAGCAAGGCTGATGGTACGAGTGTTGTATTAAAAGTTGAACTTGCAGTTACTGATAAAGAACAGCAGCAGGGATTTATGCACAGAAAAAATATTCCTGACGGTACGGGAATGCTTTTCATTTATGATGTTGATAAAACATTAAACTTCTGGATGAAAAATACACCTACTGCTTTGACAATTGCATACATCGACAAAGACGGAATTATAAAAGAATTTCACGATATGAAACCATTCAGTGAAGCAAGTGTATCAAGTACCCATTCAGTCCGCTACGCCCTCGAAGTCCCACAAGGCTATTTCAAACGCGTCGGCATCAACATCGGCGACAAAATCTCAATCCCTCAATTATAAAATCACTGTTCCAGCTTTCCCAATTCATGAAGCGCAATCTTGTCATCTGGATCGATTGTCAGAACTGTTGCGAAATATTTTTGTGCTTCTGAAACGTTGCCTTCTTTTAATGCGAGGTAGCCGAGGTTTGAAATGATCTTTGTGCTTTCAGGATCGATTGAGAGGGCTTTCATTAAAGAGTCTTTGGCTTTTGAAAGGTCGTTCATTTCGAGATAGCAGATTGCCATTTCGTTGTAAGTGTCTGAGTTTGTGTCACCACCGTATTCGAGGGCTTTTTCAAATGCGGCAATTGCGTCGGTGTAACGAGTGATGCGGCGAAGTCCCCAGCCGAGCATGAACCATGCATTCCAGACATTTGGATTTTTTTCGAGAAAGAGTCTGATCTGTTCAAGACCTTTTTCTTCTTCGCCGTTTGAAATCAAATCGTAAGCGGCTTTGAATCTTTCGTCATCCATATTCTGATTTGAAATCTTATTTAAAATTTCCTGAGCTCTGTCTCTTTTATAAATTCCATTATCGCCAAGTTCTTCATCTTTGATGTCACAAGTTAATGTTACATAAGTTTCGAAAGCTTCTTTTGCATTGAAAAAATCATTCTGCTTGAGATAATAAAATCCTGCGTTGAAGAAAGCATCTGCAATTGGTGGTTCTGCAAGCATTGCTTCTTTGTAATAGTAAAGTGCATTGTCATCGTAAGCATCTGCGTCATCAATCAAACCAGAGCGTCTGTAACTGTCTGCTCTCTGATCAAAGAAGAGAGCCATGTTCAAAGTAATGACTTTGTCTTCTGGATCAAATCCCTGAAGTGCCATGAACATTTCTTCTGCAATTTCGTAGTCTTCGTTTTTTGCTTTTAAGATTGCTGCTTCTGAAAGTTCTTTCTTGATGTCCGGGCGTGCTTCTTTTAAAACCGAACGATAGTAATCGAGATGTGTGTTTGTTCTATCGTAAGCGAGAACTGTCAAAAGTCCTGCAAGAATTTGTTCTGCAGTTAACTCTTCGGGATTAAACTGACCCGGAGCATCTTTATCTTTTTTCTGCACAGGAAGAGGAATTGTCGGATCGATGTGCATTGCGTTTTTTGAAAGTTCAAAACCTTCTGGTAATGTAATAAAGTAAACTGATTCAAGAGGACTGTTTGGTTTCATTTGTGTTTCCTAAAAATGGATTATGCCTGTGGAGCATCAGCTGGAGCTGCGTCTGCATTCTCTCCAGATGCATTTTCTGAAGCCTGTGCATCGGCTGCTTTTGCGGCTTCTGTTTTTTGTGCTTCAAGAGGTTTTTTGTCGCCGTTTTTCTGATCTTTTTCCTGTTCTTGAGAAACAGCAGAAAGAATATTTTTGCGTACAGTTGTGAGGTAAGTGTTGATTCTGATTTTGTAAGATGTCGGAACCTTTGCTTCGTCAAACTGGAGACATGCATAGATGATTTCAGGTCTGTCTTCTACAGGACTTGTTTTTACAACATGTCCCTCGAGAGTGATGATTTCATCCGGTTCATCAAAACGAATCCTCAATATAATGTCTTTTCCCTGGATAAATTTTTCGATTCCGAGCAAAAGAACTTTTGCACCGGAGAAAGAAATATCGCGAAGGATACATCTTCGAGGAACATTCTGAATGAAAATTATTGTTTCGTCTTTTGAAATATTCAAACGGCGTTTAGTATCTTCTGTGATTACGATACGTTCTTCTTTTCTGCGGATAGCATTGGAATTTGCTTCGAGCATAGTTCCAACTTTATCAATCAGGTCATCTGGTGGACGCTGAGAGAACGTAATCGTGATGATTGCAAGGTCAGCAGAGTTCATGTACTGCGCAACTTCTGTTACGCGTCCTGTTACGAAAAAACTGATCGGCTGGTCATGCTGCTGAACGAAATAGAATCTGAGTGAAACTGGAGGAGGATCTTTTTTTGCCATTGCGGCAAATGCACCGCCTTTTGTTCCGACGATGATTCGGGCAAGCATGAAAGATGTGGAATTGATGATACAAGGCCACTGCGCACCATTGCATTTTACATAAATTTGACGCGGGTCAACAGCAAGAGTTCTTAAAACATCTTTTGTATAAGTTACTTCTTTGTCGCGGAAAATGTCATAATAGTTCTGTAACTGCTGGCTTGTAGTAATTCCCATATTAGTATTATTCTAATTTATCTACTTTTATTTGTCAAATAAGACTTTCGAAAAGCACAAAAATGCAGGTAATTTTGGATTTTTTTTTACGAGAGTACGTTTTTGTTATGGATGTATAGTGTAGTGGAACTTCCACCGTCGAGTTCTATTGCGTTAAAAGCACCAAATTTTGTAAAAATCTCTGAACACTGGCCGTATGTGAGTCCTTTGGAGCGTGATTTTTGTTCGCCTTCGACTATAAGTATGTATAGAGTTTTCTGGTCCTTTGAAATTCCAATTGCGGTTCGGCTGTCACAGATTTCTTTGAATGAAAGTTTTTCGCCGTCTTTGAGAATCTGCCAGAAGCCTCCGATTGCGAAGAGAATAGTGGAATTCGGGTCGTTGGGTGGAAGAAAGTTGTTTGATGTGAGTTTTATTTCTGTTTGTGGTGCAATGATTGCTGCGCGGTAATTAGTTTTGCTGCTGTCTGATGAAATTGCGTCGGTTTTTTGTGTTTTGTAAAAGCAGATTGCATCGTAGTTTTTGTTTGCTTTTGAGTATGTTGTTCCGTCTGCGTAAATTATTCCGGCGGGGATTTTTTTTGAGATGAGTGGAATTTTTTGAGACCACGGTGTCGTGTTGATTACGATGTCATTGTTTTTTGCAAGTGATGATGCAGTTGTTGATTTTAATTCGGAATTGTCTGGATAGATTGAAATTGAAAGTTGTGGGTTTGATAAATCGATTTTGACTGCGTGGCAGAGTGTTTGTTCTTCTTCGAGATAAAAGTCAAAGGTTGAAAAATAATTTTCGTTATAATTTTTTGTTTCTAAGTTTTGAAAGTTCCATGAAGGAATGAGTGATGAAATGTTTGAAAACTTTTCGGGATTTTTTGAATCAGGTTTATCAATAGCTGTCGTTGTACATGAGACAAGAAAGACAGCTATTAATAAACTGATTGATATTTTTTTGAAGTGCACTATTTTTCTACGAGAGTATTTGCAACTTTCTGGAGGTTTGGTTTAATCACATCCATTTTGCTGCCTTTGTAAACAAGTCCTACGACAGAGACTGTATCATCTTTGACATTTGCGATGAATACGGAAGTCTTCTGATTGTTTTCAAAAGGATTTCCATCGTATGGAATTGTTTTTGAACAAATCTGGTCATAACCGTCTTTAGTTTCATCTGTAGAATCTTCATGCGGTTTGAACTTCTTTGTATAGATAAGCACTGCATTGTCATTTGTATTTTTCTGTGCTTCGATTGCTGCCATTGAAAGAACAGATACAATACCTTTCTTTTCATCCGGTCTTAATGAAACACCAAGTTCAATGTCTGATTTGTCATCTATGTCCATTACATTTTTTGCAACTGTAAAATCAAATGAAGATGTAGAAAACTTTGTTTCTTTATCTGTTACAGAGATTTTTGCGCCTTTCAAAACTTCATGACGAGGATAAACGCTTTCTGGAATGTTGAGATATTCAATGCATTCTTTTGTTGTTCCGGCATATCCTGCTACTGTATTGTCAGCAATGAAAGCCATGTCATAGTTGAATCCGTTCCAGATGTGACTTGTCTGTGCGATTCCTGTGAGGGAATAGATTCCGTCTGGAAGAGGGAGAGCCATGTTGTAAACTACTGCATCGATGAAAGGAATGTTGAATGCACTGATGATCCATGTTCTTCCTGACTGATCTTTGTAAGTAGAATTGTAAATTGATTCACCGTATGAAGTGATTGTGATTTTTTCTGATCCGATTGGACGGCTTAATACGAAAATCTTTGCGAGTGTGTCCATCAGAAGTTTTGGATTTTCGATATATTCCTGAATTGTTACATCATCTGGTTTTTTAAGTTTTGACATAACGATTCCGAGCATTCCACCTGCTGTAATCATACCGTTCTTTTCAAGTTTGATGTCACTTGTCTGATTTGGAGAATAGCATCCCCATTTTCCTTTTTCGTTTAAGCAGAGTGTGAATGGAAATTTTGCTACATAGTTGTTTGTGAAAATGATGTTTCCTTTGTCATTCTGAACAAAGTTTTCTTTTCCTGTAAATCTGTAGTCTGTACAAATATCGTTAAAGAATTTTTCTGTATTTTCTCTGTAGTCTTTGTAACAGATTGTTCTCAATTCTTCGATTGGTTTTGGCAAATCATATTCGAAGTCGAGAGTATGATAAAATTTCTGAGTAGTGATATTTGGAATTGTATAATATGCTTCTGCACGAACGATACCTTTATTGTCTGAAACATTTTCAACTTCTTTGATAGGAAGGGCATAGTTCAAGTTTTCAGAAGAGTTTTTCATTGTAACGATTCCGATTACTTTTCCCTGTGGTGTTACAAGAGGACCACCTGAGTTTCCTGGGCTTGCGGCTGCAGAGAAGCGGATCCACTGCCATTTTCCTTCGCGGTGTTCTGGAGTTGTGCTTGTGAGAAGACCATTTCTGTTTACGATTCCTTCTCCCTGTGCGTTTCCTACTGCAAATACGACTGAGTTCTGTTTGAAGTTAACGTCTGTTTCAAGACCTTTTGCCTTAGGATCATCAAATCCTTCAACATCAAATACAACAAAGTCTCTGTCTGTTGCAAATTTTTCGATGTTTGTAATCTTATAAACTTTTTTATCCTGAGAACGGATAAAGAAATTGTCAGCCTGAGTTTTTTCAACAAAGCTTAATACATGAGCAGCTGTGTAGAACTTCTGGTCTTTCAAAAGGAATGCAGTTCCGATTGATTCGTACTTGTCCATTCTTGTCTGATATGGAAGTCTGTCTAAAGGAAGTTCTTTTTCGTATGAAAGAGGATCTTCTTCGATTTTGAGATAGACAACTTCAAATACATTCTGATTTACTTTTTCAGCGATTTTTGGTTTTAAATTCTGTGCAAAAAGATTTGCAGAAGCAGTCAATAAAACTAAAGAAACTAAGATTTTTGAAATAAGTTTTTTCATATTATCTCCCTTATTTATTTATTTACGAATCTCTGTGCAGGTGTTACAACCCAGATTGCCTTGAGTTCTTTGTCACCTGTGTTTACGATTATATGAGGAGCAGAAGCACTGAAAGATACGCTGTCCCCTTCGTTGAGTTCGTAGATATATTTTTCGTAGTGAAGTTCACATTTGCCACTGAGAATGAAACCCATTTCACGACCGAGATGTCCGTAAGAACCGCGGTGAGTTTTTTCTCCTGCAGGAATTGTGATTGTATATGCTTCGAGAGTATTCTGTCCGTCAGCTTCATCCGGTTTAACGACTTCTTCGTATTTAATTTTTTCATCGTTTGAAACGCGGCGTTCATTCTTGCGGATTACCTGAACAGGATGCTTTCTTCTATATTCTTCGAATAAAAATTCGAGGTTGATGTCGAGAACATCTGCAAGTGCAAGAAGAGTATCGATTGCAGGGCTTACTCTGTTTCTTTCAATCTGGGAAACAAGGCTTTCAGAAACTCCTGCCTGTGTTGCAACAACCTTTAATGTGTATCCTTTTCTCTCACGAACAGTTCGTAACTTTTCTCCAAAGTGATATGGAATGCGTTTGTCCTGTGAATCATCCTGTGTTTCATTCTGAGTCAAATCATTTTGCGAAGCTGTCATTGTTTTGTTTCTCCTTGTTTTGTTCCATTACGAAATGAATGAAGTAGTCTTCTATAGTTTTATGCGGACCTGAGAGTCCCATTCTTGCTCTAACACGTGCATTATCGCGTCTAAGTGTGTACATCGAATAGAAGTCTCGATAGTCGAGTCCGGCATCGGCTTTGATATGTACACCTAAGAACTTTGAAACTTCATCACGACCAATGGCAGGAATGCCTTTTGTTCGGAGGATGTCTTTCAACTGTAAGATCTGTTCGTGCGAAATTCCAAATAAAAATTCTTCCATTGCCTGGGCAACACCGGTGTCACCGAGTTTTGCCTTGATAAAGTGAGTCCACTGGTCATCAAGCTGCATCGAAAGAAGAAGCAGCTCACTTGTTCCCATCATTGTTCCGAAAGCAGGCGCGAGTTTACGGCGGGCTGTCCAGATTTTCAAGAGAGTAGGAGCAATGTCCTGAACGTTCTGGTCGGAGCGGTGTTCCCACAAAAGTAAAAGTGAGTTTGCAAGTTCATCTTTGAATTCGCGTGGAATTGAATTGTCGTGAATAAGATTTAAGTAAACGTCTTCGGCAAGGAGTGAGAACATCATTGAGTTTGTTTCTGTCTGAAACTCGAGTGTTACTTCTTCCGGTTCTCCGAGGGCTTTTGAAAATTTTGTAAGCGATGAAAATGTATGAATCTTTGCAACGAGAAAGCCTTTTCCAAGAGTTGCCTTTGAAGGAAGCTGAAGAGTGTAGTCTCCTTCTGTCTGGTGTTCGATTAAAGAGTCAATCAACGACTGAGGAGTTCTTTCGCCTCCCAGAAGATTGTGACGCTCGAGAAGTGAAGGAAAGTTTGCAATTGCTTTTGCAAGTTCCTGGAGGTCACGCATGCGGTGCTGGAAGACTTCGTATTTTTCAGGGTTTTCTGTCTGTGCTTTTTCGATGAGATGCTTGTACATTTCACGCTGTTTTGGTGTTAAAACAACGATTCCGTAATCAGATGGCTGTGTCTGAGCCGATTTTTCGGTCTGATCGAAAAACTCTGAGATATCTACTGAGACAAATTCTGATGTAAGGTCCTGTTTTTGAGCTTCCACAATACTCAATTATAACATAAAAAATACTAAAGTTCTATCCGATAATTAAAATATGAGAAAATCTGTCTATTTTTGGTTATTTTGTATAGTGAAATTGGTGTTTTTAAGTGGAATTTACGCAGAAACTGCACCCGAGTTAAAGAAACTTACTGTCGGACAGCAGAACTTGAAAATCGTTGAAGAAAAAATTCCATCTACAAATGAAACAAAAGGATATCATCTCTACATCGAAAAGCGTCCCGGAATTGAATCTGTCATGCTTACTGAAACTACAAAAGATCCTACAGGCCAGGAACCAAACTACGCTTACCGCGCAAAAGAATACAATCCGATTAACGGCGATGAAATCAGAATGTTAAACGGTGAAAAACTTGATTCTCCGCAGGCAAGATATTCTCTCGTTGACTCGACAGTTGAGTCAAATGAATATTTTTCAGAATGCTTTCATATTTTTATTCCTGTTGAAATTGTCTACGGTTATACATGGAGCCGAAACGGAACAGTTAAAATCGGAAAAGGAACTTTCATAAACATCCGCTCATTTGAAAAAAAATACTGTGACTATACAGGCCGCTTTTTAGACAATCCGTTTATGTTTGATTTCGCGGTGAAGAAAATTCCACCAGAACCAGAAGTAATTTTGACTGATGATTACAACCCGATGGCAGCTCATACATTCAAAGAGATTTCGAAAGAGATGTATTACTCAAAAGGTCCTGAAACGATTGTTGAAGACATCATGGAAGCAATCATGAGCATTGAGCCGAAAGATAAGGCTGACATTGTTTTTGCAATTGATGCAACTGGAAGCATGAAGGATGACATTCAGAAATTGAAGGATGAATGGGTTCCGTCGCTGCTTGAGGGATTGAAACAGTTTAATGATGTTCGTCTTGGACTTGTTTTCTATCGTGATTATGGTGACAATTTTAATTACAACGGACTTCCGATCAGATGGTATACGTTTACAAACAATGTAAATGATTTTGTAAAGAATGTAAGGTCGATAACGATTAAGGGAACAGAAGGCGGCGATGTTCCTGAGGCTGTTTATGAAGCTCTCTGGTCTTCGATGGAACTTTTTACATGGAGACCTGACGCATACAGAAAAGTAATTTTGATTGGAGATGCAGAACCTCATCCGACACCGAGAAGAAGCGGAAAATATTCAAAGGAGCTTGTTGAAGAGATTTCAAAAAAGAAAGGAATCGTAATCAATGCGATAATTGTTCCTGATGACAGAGATAAAAGATAAATAATTTTTTAATGATTGAATTATAGAAAAGCAAAACCCGAACGCTTTGTTCGGGTTTTGTATTTATTCATTGTTTTTCTTTGCTTCGCGGGCTGCTTTTTTAGCAGCTTTTTTTTCTGCTTCAATTGCTTTTTTGTTTTCAATTTCTGTGATGCGGTCAATTCCCATCTGTGAAAGCTTTTTGTACTTTGTTTGTACCTGATAGATTGCGTTAGGGTTTTCAAAAATGTCGAGGATTTCCTGGTACATTTTTTTTGCCATATCGTACTTTTTCTGTTTGTAGTTTGACTGAGCAAGTTCGTAGCGGGCTTCTACATAAGTTTTTGGATTGTCAGAGAAACGGTCGATGCAGGCAACATAGTATGCATCTGCTGTTTTGTAGTTTTCTCTTGCCATTGCATCCTGTCCGCGCTGGATGAGCTGGAGGGCAGAAAGATCCTGAGGAATTTCGGTTGGTGCAGTCTGGCATGAAGCAAATGCAAGTGCTGCAGCTGCTATAGTTACAAATTTTGTTAAATTGCTTAATTTCATATTCCTAATAGTATCAAAAGTTATCCGAAACAACAAGCCTGTTTTTACCATTTTCTTTTCCGATGTAGAGGTGCTGGTCTGCATCGTTAAGAACGGCATCTGCTGACGGGAGATTCCTTGAAGAACTGATTCCGTATGTTGCAGTTACATGGATTGGAATGTCGTTGTAATAAAATGGTGTAAGTGACAGAAGTTCGCGGATTGTATCGAGTTCGAAAATTGTTTCTGGCGTAATCTTTGGAAAGATGATGACAAATTCTTCGCCACCCCAGCGGCTAATTTTGTTCTGGTCTGGAAGTCTTTTGCGGAGTTCCTGGGTATAGCTTTTAAGGACAAAGTCGCCGCAGTCGTGGCCATAGATGTCGTTTATTTTTTTGAAGTCATCGATGTCGAGTATTGCGATACCGTAGTCGAGGCCTTCGTTAAGTTTTCTTGATTCACAGTTTGAGAAGTGAGTAAATGTAAGGTATCTGTTCATGAGGCCTGTGAGAGTATCATGACACGTGATGTATTCAAGTTTTTTCTGTGCAGTATCATTCTTAAGCCTGATTTTTCTGAGTGAGAAAGATGACGCGATTGAAATTATGATGAGCTGAATTGAAGTTAAAATAATTGTATTGAATGATTCAACTTTTGAAAGAAGAAGCATGTTTTCTTGCATCGAAGTAATCTGAATAAAGTAAACTGTCTTGAAAGTAAATGTATGTGCCATCGTCAGAACAATCAGGATGATTGCAAAAATATTTGGAATCTTATAAATCTTGATGTTAGTATTGAAAAGATAGAATACAGAGAAGAATGAAACAAGAAGAAGTTCGTAGTTAAGGCTTGTATGATATAGAGCAGAAGCGAAAACAATTCTCAGACATGTCTCAATGATGTAAAAAAGAAAGAGAATGATTTTATGTTTTTTTGCAAATAAAGTTGCAAGCATGATGTATGCAATTGCCGCAATAGTTCCCCAGAGAAGAATCGGATCAAAGTAGCTGTCACCGAGTGAAATGTAAATGATGTTTTTTATAACTGTAAGTAATGCAGTTACGAAACAGATGTAAGGAAACGGATTGACTAATAATTTGTAAAAGGGAATTTTCTTTTTCATTTTTTAGATTCTCCTTTTACGATTTTATTTTTACCTGTTCGTTTTCCGATTAAAAGGTTGTTGTCTGCATCGATGAGCATCTTTTGAAAGTTGTAAGATTTTTCTGCTTCGCTTAATCCGATTGTGATTGTAATTTTGATTGCCTTGTTGAAGTATCTGAATGAATTGTCTTCTACGCGTTCACGAAGCTGGTCAAGAACCTGATATGCGTCGTTTGAAGTTCCAATAAACAAAATCAAAAACTCTTCGCCGCCCCATCTTGCAAATACAGTATTTTCAGGAAGACTTCTGTGAATCAAATCTGCAAGAAGCTTGAGGATTGCATCACCACAGTTGTATCCGTATGTATCGTTGATTTTCTTAAAGTTGTCGATGTCAAAAATTGCAGTCGAGAAAATTGTGTCTGCGTATTTAGGGTTTGAAGAATAATTGTTTATCAATTCTGAAACGTGTCTTCTGTTCAATACTTTTGTAAGCGAGTCATGAGTTGCAGAGTAGTTGAGGTATGCAGTTTTAATTCTTGTCTTTTCTCTGAAACGATAGAATTTTTTCTGAATTACATAGCAGATGAAACAGATTGTTAAGATACTTGTAATTGAGTAAACGGAATAATGAAAAAGATAAAACTGTTTTGTAAATGGAACTGCATCTGGTCCCGGATGAAAATTTAAAAACTGAAGTACAAGAATTACTATAATTGTAATTGTAGTCGGAAGAATCGTTGAATAGGTTTCTTTTTTTGAAGAGATGACAATCATAAAGAGGTAAGTCAAAAGTGTCATCGGAAGAATGTATCCACCGGCATCACTTCCGTGCATTATTGAAACGATAAAGCAGTATGCAATTGATTCGAGGTCGCACATCGTAAAGAGAAAAAGCGGCGGAATTGCCTTTGAAAGCATGATCATTACGACATAAAGAATTGCAGCATATGAGTGATATCGTGAAAGAAAGTCCAGATGATAGTAGAAAGTCACAGGCGACATGATTATGTGTATAATCGCGATGAGACCGCAGAGGACAGACGTGTCCTTCTTGA
The DNA here is from genome assembly GCA_018066075.1 of Candidatus Treponema scatequi. Taxonomy (GTDB): domain Bacteria; phylum Spirochaetota; class Spirochaetia; order Treponematales; family Treponemataceae; genus Treponema_D; species Treponema_D scatequi. Next base: position 3,800 of record JAGHSB010000104.1, on the reverse strand, counting down.
TAAATAAGTACTGTATTCTCTTCCGTAAGCTGTACATAGATTTTAATTATAACCCTTATGGCTTTATAAAACAACTTTCCGACGCGAAATTTGCAAATTATTTGCATTTTCATATTGCAAATAATTTGCAAATTCGATATATTAAAATCATGAGACCGGTCGAATACAAAACTAAAATTGGAGAAGAAATTTTATCTATTCTCGAAGCTAACAGGGACACTGCTTTAAGCGTAAACGATATCTGCAGTGATCTTGAAAAGCGAAAAGTGATTACAAACATCACGACTGTTTACAGACAGCTTGATAAATTAGTCGCAGCGCAGAAAGTAATCGTTCATTCTGCAAAAGACGGAAAGAACAGAATGTACCAGTGCATCGCAGGGGACGAGGAATGTCTTTCTCATCTTCACATTCAGTGCACGGAATGTTCCAAAATCATTCATCTTGACTGCGATGAGTCTGCTGAGTTTACTTCGCATATCGAAGGTGAACACGGCATTAAGCTCGATTTTTCAAAAACTGTTCTGTACGGTTTGTGCAAGGATTGCAGAAAATGAAAAAAGTGTTTTTTTTTCTCTCAGCATGTTTTGTGCTTGCTGCGGGCTGTTCGAAGAAAGATTCTGCTGGTGGAATTTCTAAATCCGGTATCTTAAAAGATAAAATCAAAATTGTTACTACAGTTTATCCGGTCTATGAATGGACAAAAGCTGTTGCAGGAGACGCTGCAGACGTTGAGCTTTTGATCAAAGGCGGAGTTGATCTGCACAATTTTACTCCGAGTGCAAAGGATATCATCAAAGTTACAGGAAAAGATACTGACTTATTCATTTATGTTGGCGGCGAATCTGATTTCTGGATTGAAAAATTGCAGGACAAGATGAAGGCTAACGGCGTTGCGTCGCTTAATTTGATGCAGGTTAAAAACAGCGGACTTATTGCAGAAGAAGAACATGACCACGAGCATGAGCATGAAGAAGTGGAATTTGATGAGCATGTGTGGATGTCAGTGATGCTTGCTTCTGAGTTTGTTGACTGCATCTGCGAGAAGATGTGTGAAGTTGACTGTGAGAATGCAGAGAGAGTTGATTTATATAGAAAGAATGCTGCAGATTATAAGAATAAGTTGAAAGAACTTGATTGGGAGTTTGCTTCTGTAACTGATAAGTTTACGTTATATGAAACTGCAGAACAGATGCGTGATAAAACTGTTATTGTTGCAGACAGAAATCCGTTTGTTTATCTTGCAAAGGATTACGATTTGAACATTGTTGCTGCATTTCACGGCTGTTCGGCTGAAACTGAAGCAAGCTTTGAAACTATAATGAGACTTGCTCACGAAGCTGATGAACACAATGTAAAGGCAATTGTCATTACGGAAACTGGAAACGATAAGATTGCAAAGACTGTAATTGAAAACTGCCAGAACAAAGATTTGAAAATTGTTACACTCAATGCGATGCAGGGGCAGATGAAAGATGGTGACAGTTACTGTGATATCATGTCACGCAATGTAAAAACTCTATCCGGTTTATTACCATAAAGAAACCCTGTCTTTATCCTTAACGTAAAGTCTGTCTCCAGGTTTTACGTCAAAGGCTTTGTAGAACGCATCTGTGTTTTTCATGTGCGGATTAACTCTGAATGAGCCGAGTGGATGTGGATCACTTTCAGTTAAATTATAGAGAAACAAACGGTTAATGAGTAAGTAATTTTTCTTGGCATAACTCGTGAATACTGTCTGTAATTCAGCTTTATTGTCTTCGCAAAGGCGTGCTATACATTTTAATGAAGCAAGATCTGCTATGATTTCTGTTATATAATGTTCTCCTTTTGCTTTTAATCCTGGTACAATTTCTTCGTTGCTGTAAAAATCAATTATCTTCTGAACTCTCTGTTTATATGCGTCATAGTCATTTGCATTCCACCATGACTTGCGCTTTCCGTCGATTGTATAATTGGAACCGTTTGTATCGAATGAGTGTGATATTTCATGAGCTATTATTGTTCCCATGATTCCAAGATTTGTAGCTCGGTCATATTTTAAATTAAATATCGGAGACTGAAGATATCCTGCATAAATAATTATGCTGTTATATAAAGTCTGATATGTTGCATTTATATTATACGGTGCATGTTCCCATCGGTATTTTGTTTCTTTAAGTTTTTCAAATTTCTGTTTTGCATAATATTTTCTGATTGAAATTACATTTTCAAGAAAAGAACCTCCGTCTTTTGAAGAGAGAAGTTCGTATGTCTCAAGATAAGAATCAATATCATCAGGATATGCAACTTCAATTCTGATAGCCTTTACTTTGTTTTTTGCATATTCGATAGTTTCTTTTGAAAGCCATGTCTGTTCATCAAGCATTTCAATATATGTATTTTTAATTTCTTCACATAACTTTTCAACTTCTGGTTTTATTTCTTTCGGGAAATATCTTTCAAGCCAGAGTTTTGAAATACGCCAGTTGAGATTATTTGCAATGTAATTTAATGCGCTTGGTATCATTTCTGGAATGGAAGTGCTTCCGTTGTTTTTATTTTCAAAAATTGTTAAAGCCTTGTAGTTTTTAAATGAAGTTTCCTTGAAGTAATAATATGTGTTTGTAATGATGAAAAATTCTTTTAACGTTTCGAGATTTTCAGGTACAAGTATATCATTTATTGCCTTTGCATTTTCAATATTAACAACTGACCATTCTTTGACATTGTTTTCTTTAGAAAATCCTGATTTTTCTATTACTTTTGCAAAATCAACATTAGAAAATACTTTACAAAGCTGATCAAATGAATATGGTTTATATGTTAATTTATCTGAATATGTGAAAGATGGAGTATTTTTTGAAGCGAGAAGCATAAGTGTAAACTTGTAATAAGTTTTTACTTTTTCTTCAATTTCTTTTTTATTATATCCAGCTGTAAGAAAAACCTGTTTTAGAAGTTCCATTATATTTTTATCAAATTGCGATGCATCTCCTTTTCGCCATGCAACAACAAGTTCACTCTGATCAAGATAAACGGCGGGTTTACTTGCATCTTCAAGATTTTCGTAAACATAGATTGGAAGAAGATAACTTGTTCCATACTCACGGCCAAACTCTGCAATAGTTTCAACGTATTCCTGGATTGTCGTACAGGCATTTACTTTGTCATAGATTGCCTGAAAAGGTTTTATGCCTGTTTCTTTTCTTTTTTTCTCATCAAGAAATGTTGAGTATAAAGCATAGACTTTATATTCGGTTGATGATTTGTCGCATTTGGGACCTTTTCTAATGGACTGATTGATAATGTCTTTTATATGGAGATAGTTATTGTAGGCGATTTCTGAAGTGTAGTCATAGTAAATATTACCGTTATACAGTCTTCGTGAAGTAAAGGATTTTTGATTTACATAAGAATAAAAATCATCCTGAGCACGTTCTGTTGTTGCAGAAAGAAAGTTTTCAACATTATCGACAGTATAGGCACTGGCAGATGAAATTGAAAAAATAACAACTGCAGTAATTAATAAAAGTTTTTTGTACATGGAATAGCCCTTCTTGAAAGACATTTTTTTAACTCTGCTCTGTTTACATTTATCACAATATAAGATGTAAAAACTTCAAAGTCAATAAAAATATTTAGATAAGAAGTAAATGTGTGTTGTTTTTTCGACGTTTTTTTAGCTTATGTTTGGCATATTACCATAAGGAAAACCTGTTTTGTGTATGATGGCAGGCGGGCAAGTTCCATCAAATTATACTGGAGATTTTGGATTTTTTCTTGCGAATTTTGAAAGCATATTATATACTACTTTTTAT
>JAGHSB010000148.1 GCA_018066075.1 Candidatus Treponema scatequi | reverse complement strand
ATATTCCACTAATGGCTAAATTTCATTAAAATAGACTCATATTTACTAAAAATATGGGAGTAATTTTATGAAAAAGATTTTTGGTATTATGACAGCTGTTTTGATGGCTGCTCCAATTTTCGCTTATAATCCACCTGTACAGGGTGAAAATTTTACTGGATTTATCAATCCTCAGCAGTTGACTGTAGGCAATTCTGTTGCCGGAGGTCCTCTTTTTAACATCAGTCCTTCGAGCGTTACAGTAAACCCTGCTCTTGGTGCTTACCAGAACCGCGTAAGCCTTGATCTTGGCTATACAGCGATTTTTACAGGTGATTCTGATCACCCTTATGGACACAGTTTTGGAACAGGAATCCTTATTCCTACAAAGTATTTCAACATGAGTGCCGAAATCTTCGGAACAGGCGTTGAATCATACAAAATGCAGCTTGCTGACAGCATTAACCTTAAGACAACTTTCAGCAAAGAAGTAGCAGAAAACTTTGCTATTGGTGTTGGAATTTCCGGCGGTTATTTGTGGGGAGCTGGCGTAGACTGGAGTTTGACAGCTGATGTTGGTGCTGTTTATAAATGGGGCGAACTTGGACCTATGCACAACTTTAGACTTGCTGCTTCTGTTTTGAATCTCGGTAAAGTATATAACAAAGCTGATGTAGTCGGAGTTTTTGGTGCTCATGATGATAAAAGAGACTGGGGTTCTTTCCCTGGATTTTTAACAATCAGAGGTGGAGCAGCTGCAGAATTTGTAAATACAAAGCAGTTTGTTCTTGGACTTTCTCTTGATGTAACAACTCCTTTCTTTCAGAACGTAATTTTTGATGCAGGCGTTCAGATGAAAATTATGGACTTGTTTTTCATTACTTCAAGCTGGCAGATCGACTGTGATGCATGTTCACAGGGTAAAAACAGCTGGATTCCTACAGTTGGTTTGACATTCAAGTTTGGCCTTGATACAAGCTTTACAAAAAAAGAAGACTGGCAGAAGAGCGACATGCAGGTTGGTGCAGCATGGAAAAATGTTGACGGTGGTGTAAATGCATTCTCAGCAGGTGCAATCATTAACCTCGGTCAGCCAGACCGCCAGGCTCCAAAAATTAAAATGAATGATGATGATGTCGAAGAAGAAGAATAGTTCTTTTAGATAGAATCAGTATTTGTAACCACACACCTTGCTTTTTGGTTTTTTAATTAGACTTTATCCCATGGAGGGAAAATTATGAGAATACAGACTAGAATTACTTTGATTGCAGCGATTATTGCAATACTTGCGACTGCTGCATTTGGCTTCACAGTATTGAAGTATTTTTCTCCAAACAGTGACGGCGTTCGTGACGTGCTTGAAGTTAAGTTTTCGGCAGAAGATGACGGACGAATCGTTGCATGGAAAATGGTAATTGAAAACTCAAGAGGAAAGGTTGTAAGGACAATCGGAAACAAAACGACACTCCCTACAAAGATTACTGCGAAGGGAGTGATCAAGCAGATTGGAAAAGCAAAAGAAAGCGTAATCATCCCTGAAAAAGTTGTCTGGGATGGAACAATGGACGACGGAACAATGGCTCCGGACGGCGAATATTTCTACTACATCAGTGTTAAAGATGAAAACGGAAACGAATCTAAAACAAAGAAGTACAACGTTTTCCTCGACAACACAAAGCCAACATGTGACATCAAAGAGCTCGACGGAGACGATCTCATCTTCGGCGAAGGAAACAAAGCAACGTTAAAAATTTCTCAGTCAGGTTCAAAAGAAAAAATCTGGACTGGAACAATTACAGACCTTGACGGAAATACAGTACGCACAATTAAATTTGAAAATGCAGCTCCTCAAGATTTTATCTGGGATGGAACTGACGACAACGGCATGATTGTTGCAGACGGCGTTTATAATTACGCGCTTGTCGGTGAAGACAAAGCCGGAAACGTTAGCGATGATGCAGGACTTAAAAACATAATCTTCTCTGCAGAAAAACCTGCAACAAACATCATGATTGAAGGATCAAAATATTTTTCTCATTCTTCATCAAGTGATAAAAATACAATCACATTTGCAATTGATATTCCACAGCCAAAGAGTGCAAACAAACTCGTTGACTGGAGCGTTGTAATTTCAACTGCAGATCAGAAAACAGTCTATGCAACATTCAATAAATACAATACAAAAAATGTTCCGTCAAAAATGATTTTTGATGGAAAAGAATATCTTACAGGAAAAAATCTTCCTGACGGAGAATATATTGCTACAGTAAAAGCAAAATATCTCAACGGATTTGAAACAGCACCTGTTAATACAAGCGTGTTCACAATTGACTCTGTTGCACCTTCTGCAAAAGTAACTGCAGATTCAGCAGTATTCAGTCCGGATGGAGACGGAAGAAAAGATGTAATTAATTTTGCGTTTGAAGTTGCAAAAGATTCTCCTGTTGCATCTCCTATGCAGAGCTGGACAGGAAAAATCGTAAACACAGCAGATGAAAATAAGACTGTAAAAACTTATGACTTCGGTTCATTCGTTCCTGCAAAGCTCACATGGAACGGACTTGATGTAAATTCAAAAATTTGTGAAGACGGAAACTATGATTTTATTTTAAGTGGAATTGATATGGCCGGTAACTCAGTTACAGTAAAGACAGCAAAATCATTCGCACTTGATACAACAAAAACAGAAATCATTCTCGCAGCAAGCGATACAATCATCTCTCCTGACGGAAACGGAACTCAGGACTCAATAACATTTACTCCGGTAGTAAAAGTAAATACAAACATCGTTAAATATAACTTTGAAATTAAGAATGCCAAAGGGCAGACAGTATATACACAGAAAGCAGATACAAACATTCCATCTGGCATCACATGGAACGGAAAAGACGATTCTAAAAATGCTCTGGCAGATGGAACTTACTCAGCTGCAATCACAACAGAATCTTCAAACGGTTCAGTAGCAAGAGCTGATGTTTACGACATCGTACTTGATACAGTTGCACCATCTGTAGAACTTGCATCAAAGAACAAAATCTTCAGCCCGGACGGCGACGGAAAGAAAGACCAGTTTGTCATTGTAACAAAGAACTGTTCAAGCGAAGATTTGTGGACGGTAAACATTCTTGACGCAAACAACAAATCGGTAAAAGAATTTAAATACAATAAATACATTAACGGCGCTGCAAACAGCACAGTTGCATGGGATGGAACAGACGACAGCGGTAACAAAGTTCCAGACGGCGTTTATTCTGTAACAGTAAAATCAACAGACGAAGCCGGAAACAAAGCAAACTATGTAATCAAGCAGGTTACAGTTGATACAAGACCAGTTAAAGCTTACATCACAGCAAGCTACGAAGGATTCTCTCCTGTTTCTACAACAGGACTTACAAAACAGAAAATCAATTTGAGAACATCTGTTGCAGACGGAATCAAAACATGGTCAGTAGACATCAAGAATGAAAAAGGCGAAAAAGTTGCTTCATTCAATACAGAAAATGCAAAGACACTTTCAAAAGAAATCTACTGGGACGGAAAAACAGCAGACGGAAAAACTGCAGAAGGAACATTCTTTGCAGAACTCAATATGGAATATGAAAAGGGTAACATCGTAAAAGAAAAGACACAGACCTTTGTATGTACTTCTGTAGCTCCTGTTCTTAACGTTGTGACAACACCAGATTTCTTTAGCCCAGATAACGACGGTACAGACGATGATCTTTTCATTAATCTCAGCGCAAAGACAAAAGCAAAACTTGCTTCATGGTCATTCGTAATTTACAACCCAGAAGAATCAGGCCGTGCCGGAAAACCATTCTGGAAGCAGGACGGAACACAGAAGATTTCTGAAATCCTGACATGGAACGGTTTGAGTAATGTATTCACAGAAAAGAACGGACAGGCAGAACGCGTACAGTCTGCAATGGATTACCCTTGGGAGTTTACTGTAACTGACAGTCTTGGCCTTACATCAAAGATTAAAGGAAAAATCTCAATCGATATTCTCGTAATCAGAGACGGAAAAGTTTTGAAGATGGCAGTTCCATCTATCATCTTCCGTGCAAATGCAGCTGACTTCAAGACAGCAAAAGAAGCCCCGGGAAGTAAAGTAACACCAGAACAGGCAGCAAACAACGAACGCGTACTCAAACGCGTTGCAGACATCCTCAAGAAGTTCCCTGACTATACAATTACAGTTGTAGGTCACGCAAACAACATCACAGGAACCGAAGAAGAGGAAACTGGCGGAGACATTCCACTTGTTCCATTAAGCCGCAATCGTGCCGAGTTTGTTAAGACAAGACTTGAGGCATATGGAATTGAATCAAACCGCATGTCAGTTGAAGGTAAGGGCGGACGCGAAAGAATTGCAGCTCTCAATGACCGCGAAAACTGGTGGAAAAACAGACGCGTTGAGTTTTTGTTGAACAGATAAGAGATTGTTAAACAGATAATCAATTAACAAAAATAAAAAAGGGGCTGTCCTGAAAGTTTAAATTAAATGCTTTCGGGACAGCCCCTTTTTTAGTTTTATATTTTGAATTGTATTTTTACTTTTGATTATTTACTTCTCTGGTCAATTTTCTGACTTCTTGTAAAGTAGAAAACAACTCCGATTGCTACCCAGATTGCGAGCATTATGTAAGATTCTTTTCCGAAGTGAACGCCGCTGAGTCCTGGAATTGGAATAAGCTGAAGTACAACGAATGAGAGTGAGAAGATGATTCCGATTACAGCCATTACTTTGATGAGGGCGTTTCCGTCTTTGTCGCGTTTTTGAGTGATGAGTGAAGATGCAGAAGTAAAGAAGTATCCGATTGAAGCACCGATTGCACTCATGTCTACGAACCAGCCGAGTGCTTCGCGTCCAAGAATAGGACCTGAAAGGGAAACGAGAATACAGAAGATCATTGCGTTTCTTGGTGTTCCGTGTTTTGGATCGAGTTTTCCGAAGATTGAAGGAAGGTATCCGTCAAGGCTCATTGAATACATAAGTCTTGCTGATGCCATGTAAAATCCCATGATACCAGAAAGAACTGCACAACTTACTGCAACACCAACGAGAATCTTTCCTGGAAGTCCGAGAAGTCTTTCGGCTGCTGCAAGCAAAAGCCATGGAGTAGACTGTGCTTCAACGATGAGGTCTGGCCAGTTTTCAAGAGCTGCTGCTGCGATTGTATTGTTTGCTGTGTAAACGAAGCATCCGAATACGATTGCGATTGCCATGATGATCATTACTTTTTTATATGGAAAGTTAAATTCTTCTGCAGCCTGTGGAATTGTATCAAAACCTACATATGCCCAAGGTGCAATTGCAAATGTTGCAAGAATGGCAGAAAGGATTCCGCGTGAACCTTTATGAGCAAAAGGAGTGATGGTCTGGTAAGTTCCATCTTTAAAAGCTGCAATTGCGGCTTTCTTGTCAAAACCCCAGACTGGCAATGTATTTGAAAGTTTAGCTTTTGATGAAATGAGGGCAGAGATGAAAAGAACGAGAACTGATGTTACGAGAAGAATTGCGAGAATGGTCTGAACGACCCCTGCTTTTTTTACGCCGAGAATGTTGAGTACGCCGAAGAGGATCAAGATTGACATGGCAAGAATGATTTCACCGAGGTAAACTTCAAAGCCTGCGATTGAATAGTTGAATCCCCATTTGAGGATGTTTGCGTTTCCGTCGAGGCCGTCTACGATAAGACCGATTGCTGTTGAGTTCATCGGAACGTTTGTAAGATATGCTGCAACTAAAAACCATCCGCAGATGTAGGCAGCCTGTTTACCGAAGCATTTTTTTGTGAATGTAAACTCACCGCCGGCTTTTGGAAATTTTGGAATCATGTATGCATAGCTGAATGCGATGATTGCCATGACGATTCCACCGAGTACCATCGCAATTGCAGTACCTGCAACACCTGAATTAGGAAGGAATTTTTTTCCTGGGTTGATGAATGAGCCCCATCCGATGATACATCCGAATGCGATTGCCCATACGTGCATTGGGTTTAACTGTCTCTGTAATTCTGTTTTTTCTGACATATTGACTCCGAAGTGTTCAAAATCTCTCTATTATTGCACAAAAACATCATTTTTTAACTAAAAATGCCTTGATTTTGTTCAAAATAATGATTATATATTAGTTGATTGAACTAAAATTGTCAATTCTAATACTGACATCCATTCAAACCCCTTGGGCTTTTGATGAGGTGTCCAGAGGAGCATAACATGGCTAAAACTGTTTACCTTGGAATGACGGGCGACATTATTCACCCTGGTATCATTAACATCATTAATGAAGGCGCAAAACAAGGTGACCTTATTGTAGGTCTTTTGACAGACAGCGCTATCGTAAGTCACAAAAGACTTCCATATTTAACATACGATCAGAGAAAACAGGTTGTCGAAAACATCAAGGGCGTTTCTCGCGTTGTTCCTCAGAACGACTGGAGCTATGTTCCAAACCTCAAAGAATATAAACCTGACTATATGATTCACGGCGACGACTGGAAGACAAATTATCTTTCAAAGATTCGCGAAGAATGTTTTGAAGTTATGAAAGAGTGGAATGGAGAAATAATCGAAATTCCTTACACACAGGGAATCAATTCTTCAGAACTTGCAGAAAACGCAAAGTCAATCGGAACTACACCAGATATCCGTCGTGCAACTTTGCGCCGCCTTATCGCAGCAAAACCAATCGTTCGCATTCTCGAAGCTCACTCAGGACTTTCTGGTCTCATTGCAGAAAATGCATCAGTAACAAAAGACGACGGCATTCATCAGTTTGACGGAATGTGGTCTTCTTCTTTAACAGATTCCACTTCAAAAGGAAAACCTGACATTGAAGCTGTCGATCTTACAACTCGTCTTCAGAGTTTGACTGATATTCTTGAATGTACAACAAAGCCTATCATCTATGACGGTGACACTGGTGACATTCCTGAGCACTTTGTATTTACAGTTCGTACATTGGAACGTAATGGTGTGAGCGCTGTAATTATCGAAGACAAGAAAGGTTTGAAAAAGAATTCTTTGTTTGGAACTGAAGCAAAACAGGTTCTCGCAACTGAAGAAGAGTTTTGTGAAAAAATCAGTGCCGGTAAAAAAGCACAGGTAACAAAAGACTTTATGATCATTGCACGCATCGAAGAAATCATCGCAGGTTATTCTGTAGACGAAGCGATTGCAAAAGCATTTGCAGCAGTAAAAGCCGGAGCTGACGGTGTAATGATTCATTCAGAAGACAAATCTGGAGAAGACATCAAAGAGTTCTGTAAAAAATTCAGAGCAGAATATAAAAACATTCCGATCGTTCTTGTTCCGACAACATACAATCAGTTTACAGAAAAAGAACTTTCAGAGTGGGGCGCAAACATCATCATTTACGCAAACCACATGCTCCGTGCAAGCTATCCTGCAATGTACAAATGTGCAGAAACAATTCTCAAAGCAGAACGCTCGCTCGAAGTAAACGACATGTGCATGCCGATTAAACAGATTCTCGAATTGATCCCGGGAACAAAATAATACCGCAGTCACTCGAAGTGCCCGCGGGCTGTAAATAGATTTTATTAGGAGTTATATATGATTAAACAGGCTGTTATTGTAGCTGGTGGACTTGGAAGCCGTTTTGGTGACAGAACAAAGTTGATGCCAAAAGGCTTTATTGAAATCGAAGGTGTTGCAATGGTTGAACGATCAGTTCAGAAACTTATTGCTGCCGGATTCGAAGAAATCATCATCGGAACTGGTCACTGTTCTGAATATTACGATGAACTTGCAAAAAAATATCACGTAATCAAAACTGCAAGAAATGACAACTACGAAAATACTTCTTCAATGGGAACTCTCGCAGTATGCGTTCCATATATCAAAGGCGATTTCTTGCTTCTCGAAAGCGATCTTGTTTACGACGCAGTAGGACTTAAAGTTTTACAGAACGAAGAAAGAAACAACGTAATTCTCGCAAGCGGAAAATCAAACAGCCACGATGAAGTTTATCTTGATGCTGACGAAAACATGCGACTTACAAATGTAAGCAAAGATAAATCAATCATCACAGATCCAAAAGGCGAGCTCGTCGGAATCACAAAGATTTCTAAATCTTGTCTTGATAAAATGATGGCTTACTACAATTCAGATCCAGCCCTAATCAAACTCGATTACGAACATGCATTGAAATATGTTTCATCAGAAACAGAAGAACCAGTTTATGTCCGCACAATCAATTATTATGCATGGACAGAAATTGATGATGAATCAATGCTCGACCGCGCTCTTAATGAGATTTATCCACGCATTAAAGAAAACGAATCAATCAATTCAATTCGCCGCGAAGTTCTCCTTAACCCGGGGCCTTCTACAACAACTGACAGCGTTAAATATGCACAGGTTGTGGCAGACATCTGTCCTCGTGAATTAGAGTTTGGAAACCTGATGGAAAACATCGCAGAAGATTTGACTGCATTTGTTGCAGATCCAAAAGATTACATCACAGTTATGTTTGGCTGCAGTGGAACTGGGGCAGACGAAGCAATGGTTTCAAGCTGTATTCCGCCGGATGGAAAACTTTTGGTTGTTGATAACGGTTCTTACGGAAATCGTCTTGCAAAAATTGCATCGGTTTACAACATCGACATGGATGTTTACAAGAGCTCTACTTACGAACCAATCAACGTAAAAGAACTCGAAGAAAAAATGAAGAGTGCAAAGTACACAACTTTCGCAATTGTATATCACGAAACAACAACTGGTCTTTTGAACGATCTTGCAACTATCTGTCCTATGGCAAAAAAATACGGCATGACAACAATCGTTGATGCAGTAAGTGCATACGGTGGAATGCCAATGGATCTTGAAAAACTCGGAATCGATTTTGCAACTTGTACTTCAAACAAGCACATCGGTGGTATGGCCGGAATCGGTTTTGTAGTCTGCAACAGAAAAAAACTTCTCGAACAGAAAGACTGGCCGATGAGAAACTATTACCTCAACCTTTACGATCAGTACAAATACTTCCTTGAAACAAAGCAGACTCGCTTTACACCGCCTGTTCAGACTTTGTACGCACTTCGCCAGGCAATCACTGAAACAAAAGTTGAAACAATCGAAAAACGTTTCGAACGTTTTACAGAATGCTGGAATATTCTCGTAAAAGGCCTCAAAGAAATCGGACTCAAGATGCTTGTTAAAGAAGAATATCAGTCTCACTTTATTACAGCAATCTTGATTCCAGAAACAGACAAGTACAGCTTCGACGCTCTCCACGATTACGCAAAGTCTTTCGGCTTTACAATTTATCCTGGAAAGCTCGGAAACATCGATACATTCAGAATTGCAAACATGGGCGACATCAAGCCAGAAGAGATGATGCACTTTGTATGTGTTTTAAGAGATTACATGCATTCAATTGAGGTATGTTAATTAGAATCGATTCAAAGCCCGCGGGCATTTGAGTGACTTCGTGCTAAAACCAGAAAAGGATTTTTTATGATTAAACCATCAACATTTTACGATTTGTTAATTAAAAACGGAACTGACTTTTTTGCAGGCGTTCCTGATTCACTTTTGAAAAATTTTTGTGCATATGTAACTGACAATGCACCTGAAGAAAAACATATCATCAGCGCAAACGAAGGATCTGCAACTGCTCTTGCTTCTGGCTATCACTTTGCAACTGGAAAGATTCCTTTGATTTACATGCAGAACTCTGGTGAAGGCAATATGATTAATCCGCTTTTGTCACTTGCTGATCCTGATGTTTATTCTGTTCCGATGCTCATCTTGATCGGATGGCGCGGAGAGCCTGGAGTTCACGATGAACCTCAGCATGTTAAACAGGGTAAAGTTACCTGCGATCTTTTGGATGCTATGAAAGTTCCATTTGAAGTTTTAACTGACGACGAATCAAAACTCAGCGCTCAGTTTGAAAAAGCATACGACTACATCAAAAAGAATTCTGCTCCTTACGCATTTGTAATAAGAAAGGGAACTTTTGACGAATACGTTTTGCAGAACAATAAGAAAGTAGAAGCTGAAATGAAAAGGGAAGAAGCAATCGAACAGGTTATCTTAAACTGTCCAACAAACGCTGCTTTCGTTTCAACAACCGGTATGGCAAGCCGCGAACTTTTTGAACTTCGTGAAAAACATAATATGGGTCACGAAAAAGACTTTTTGACTGTTGGTTCAATGGGACACGCAAGCCAGATTGCTCTCAGCATTGCACTCGTTAAAAAAGAAAGACCAATTTTCTGTATTGACGGCGACGGTGCTACAATCATGCAGATGGGCGGCCTTGCAACTGTCGGAACTCGTTCTCCAGAGAACATGGTTCACATCGTGATGAATAACGGTGCTCATGACAGTGTCGGCGGTCAGCCGACTGTTGGTCTTGCAATCGATATTCCTGCAATCGCAAAAGCATGCGGTTACAAAAAGATTTATTCTGTTGAAGCAAAAGATGCCCTTGTTTCTGCAATCAAAGAAATTAATTCTGCATTTGAAAACGGTAAAAACGAATTGACTTTTGTTGAAGTAAAAGTGACAAAAGGCGCAAGAAAAGATTTGGGTCGCCCAACGACAACTCCAATCCAGAATAAAAATGCTTTGATGGAATTTTTAAGCAAATGATTTCTGAAAAAGAATTTGAAGTACTATCTGCAATTGAAATCTCAAAAGAAAAACTTTCGCAGCGCGAAATCAGCCGTGAGACAGGTTATTCTGTCGGTACTGTAAATTCCACTTTAATGACTCTTTCAGAAAACAAACTCATAGAAAACAGCGTCATCACACAAAAAGGACTCGACGAACTTTCTCCTTACCGCGTAAAAAGAATCATCTTTATCGCAGCAGGATTCGGTTCGCGTTTAGTTCCAATAACATTAAACACACCAAAGCCTTTGATTAGAATCAAAGGCCAGCGTATCATCGATACAATGATTGACGCCGCACTCGAAGTCGGAATCGAAGACATCATAATTGTACGCGGATATTTATCAGAACAGTTTGATTCTCTTTTGTACAAATATCCTATGATTAAGTTTGTCGAAAATCCGTCGTATAATGAAGGAAACAATATTTCTTCTGCGATGTGCGTGCGTTACATGATTGATAATACTTATATTTGTGAAGCAGACTTGCTATTGAAAAATAAATCATTAATTAAAAAGTATCAGTACAGATCCAATTACTGCGGCGTCAAATGCGATGTCACAGATGACTGGTGTCTGTCAGTCAGCAAAAATCGTATAACCGGAGTCTCTGTAGGAGGAACTAACGGTTACCGCATGCTTGGTATTTCTTACTGGAATCAGAAAGACGGAAAACATCTGAGCGATTGCATCGAGAAAGCATATCAGATGCCGGGCGGAAAAGAGCGCTACTGGGACAGCGTTCCGCTTACGATTTTCTCTGACGATTTCGATCTCGGTCTTCGCGAATGTAAGTTTGAAGACTTTGATGAAATCGACACATACAATGAGCTTGTTAAATTGGATCCAAGTTACAAGGTGATGTAACTCCTGCTTAATTTGCCCTCTGTATATAAGTCTGTCTTGGTCTGAGCTTGATTTCTACACGGCGGTTTACTGCACGGCCGGCATCTGTTTTGTTGTCTCCGCCTTTTGCCGGAACTGTAGCTCCATATCCGATGTAAGAGAACAGATCACGGTCGAGTCCTTCTGCAACAAGAAGATCGATGATGTGCTGTGCTCTCTGTTCAGAAAGGCGCTGCTGGTTTCTAGGCTGTCCGATATCTGCCGTATGTCCTTCGACTAAAACTGACCATGAGTTGTTTTGGAGGGCATTTTTAAGTATTTTTCCACATTCTGAAATTCTCTTTTTTTCTTCAGGCAAAAGTTCAGGACTGTCAGGAATGAACTTGAGGTTGTATAAAATTCTGATTCCGTCCGGTCCATCGTCGATTCCATCTGGTTTAAGAAATTCTGGAATGTCATAAAGTTTGATTTTCTGAAGATCTGTATAATAAAGTTCATCTTTCAAAGGAGCAGCAACATCGTGAATGAGCTGGTCTTTGTCGAGAAGAATTACTACTTTTCCGTTTTTCAAAAGTTCGAGGTTTTCTGGAATTGAGATGATTCGGAGTGCATCTTCTTTTTTGATTACGATGTCACTTCTGTTTTCACCGAAACATTCTGCAGCAAGAATATGCAAAGGAGTGTTGCCGACTAATTTAGAGTAGCGCGATTCGTCTTCAGAAAAATCGTACTGGCACATTCCACCTGCTTTAATAACCTGCGGACTTACCATATTTTTTTCATAAACAACGTCCATATCTTCTGAGAAAACGCGTGGAAAGAAACAAGGTTCAACCTGTTCTTTTGTAAACTCACCGTGAACGTCGATTTTGCCGCGGGCATCGATGATGATTCCACTGAACTTTCTTGATGCAATCTGTTCGATTGGTTTTTGTGGTTTATATGGAACTGAGTGCTTTACGAAAAGTGCGCTGATTTGTGATGTTGAAAGGTTATGATTTGTTGTGAACTGTGAAGAGTCTTTTTTAAAGTATCCGATTGTGCAGTTGGAATTTGAAATTACTTCTGTCAAATCGTGATATGTGATTTCCTGGTCTAAAATGAGGTCTCCAAGCTTGCGTGTTGAATCTACGTTTACTGTGAGAAGCGGGTCTTTTATCATGTCAGGAACGCGAGTGTTGATCATGTTTGTCGCGATTGCCTTTCCTGACGGCATGCTGATTCCGGCCTTGTCTACGTCGAGTGTGATGTTTGACTTAAAATTGCGTGTAATCCAGTTGATCTGGCTCTGAGACTCTAAAAGTGATGCCTGTGCAAAAAGGGCAGAGGCCATCAATGAGACTGTGGTAAATACTAAAATTTTTTTCATAACTTTCATCTCTACGATTATCGGAATCTAGAGAAAAAACTAAAGCATATCTCCGATATAAATGCCGGCCCATTCCCATGTACCGTGAATGTCAGGATCTGCAGGAAAGTTTACTTCGCGGAAGTAGAAATACCATGTTGGCATTGTAGTCCATCCGGTAGTTCTGAGGTAAGCTTCTTTTTCTGTAGGTCCCGGAATAAGGTCTTTGTCAAAAGAGATTCTGTTTCCGTGCATGTAGTTTGCCATCGAGAAGTCTACCTGACCTGTAGATGCATTTTCGTCCTGCTTCCATGAAACTGCAAAAAAGTTGACTCTCGAGCGGTATGTATCGAGTTTTTTCGGCTGGTATCTGTAGATTGCGTCCTTGATCGCAGCTTCGAGTGCCGGAAGTGACTTGAAAGTCCAGTCTTTCGGTGAATTATTGAAGTCGATGAGAGTTTTTGCATAGTTGTATGCATCAGGAATGTCTGTAATCTGAATTGATGCGCTGTCCGGCTGTTCTACAAAAATTTTGTAAGTTTTAAGGGCTTTTGTCCATTCGCCGATTGTCTCATATTCACGTGCAAGACGCATGTACATTTCAGTGATTCTTACGTTTGAAGGGAATCTGTTGATGATCTGGTTAAAGTATTTGATGCGGCTGTCCGGGTTGCGGCTGATTTTGATGAGGTTGTCGAGGCAGGCAAAGTGAATTGACTGTCCCTGCACAACGAGGTCCGGATAGTTTTTGATGATTCGTTCGTAGTAAAACTCTGCCATCGGGTCTGCGTTTGTCTGAGAATAAGCCTGGGCTACCATGTAGAGCCAGTATGCGTTGAATTTATCTTTTGGGTTGTTTTCTACCCATTCTGTGAGGTAGACGATAAGTTCTGTAAATTTCTTGTTTGAGAAGTATGTAAGGGCAATTTTATTGATGATTGCGGCTCTTGCTTCCGGGGTAGTTCGTTCGTTTTTGAGGAGAACTGAGAGCTCTTTGATTGTTTCTTTATATGATTCGTTTTTGTAACTCTTTTTTGCGCATGAGGTTGTTATTGTGCAAGCCAAAAGAACAAATATGGTAAAAATAGCCAAAAATAAATGTTTTCTCATAATGTTTTTACTTTATCATACACTTTTGTTATTGGCAAGAATGCCATTTATGTAGTATTCTATATAGAACGCAATATTTTGCACATTTAAAAATAAAATCGGAGTTTTTTGGTGGAATTTATGGCAGATAAGAATAATATCAAGTTATTTCGTGGTCTTCTGGCAGTCGGTTTTTTGTGTGTTATGATTGGAATTTCTTTCATCATTACACTTCCTGCAAAAAATACAGAAGGCTTTCTGGTTGTTTTTTTTATAGTATTAATGTTTCTTGCTGCAGGCGTAATTTATTTGTCGCTTATTATTAAGAAATCCGTTCTTTTATACGTTGGATTAAATCTTTTAATCTTTTCAATTGTAGCAGAGATCATGGTAACAAGACTCATTCCTCTTGAGTTTAAAAAAATCTGGCCTATGGTTATGATTTCATGCGGACTTACTCTGTTTCCATGCGGATACCTCAAGTATAAAAAGACAAGAACAATTTACTGCATTCCAGCAGCTGTTTTGATTTTCCTTGGAACTGTATTTCTTTTGTTTGCATATCATGTAATTAAAGTTCCTTTCAGAAGATTTGTACTTTACATGTGGCCTGCCATTTTAATCGGCGCCGGAGTTTTTCTCATTGCATATTATCTGTACAGTCAGAATAATCGCGAATCAATAATTGAAGATACAGATGATGGAGAAATTAAATGAGCATAAGACAGAAGATAAAAAATCTTTCTGTAATATTTTTAATTTTCCTCACTGTAAATAACGTCTTTGCTGCAAGTAAAAAAAATTCAAAGAAGACAGTTAAAGGTGCTGATACTAAAATGACTTCCAGGTACGAGAAGGAAACAGTAGAAGAACCTGAAGAACCTGTTGATTTGTCAAATGCGACAAAGATTAAAGTTGACAAGAAAGCTGCGGCTTCTGCTTTTAGCTTTGTTGATGCAGATGTTTTGAAAGAAGTGGAATTTGGTTCACCGCAGTCAATTAAAAGAGCCATTCAGAAATTTTCAAAAGCAGAAATCGATTACACTGAAAACGAAAAAGTCTTCTATAATATTGCAGCTTCAATTTTGTCTACGGCATATCCTTCAGAAAAGCCGCTCGACAACATTCCACTTGTAGCAAAATCAAACAACTATCTCGGAATCATAAAGTCTGCTCAAAGCGGAATCTATGAAAAAAATCCGAATGCAAAAAATTTTTTTGAATTTGTTCTGCCTTGTCTCGTATTGTGTACTTCGACTACTAAAACAGATTTCTACGCAGATGCAGAAGAATCATTGCAGAAAGCTGTTTCAATAAAAAGTGATTCAATTCTCTGTCATTATCTTTTAGGTCTTCTTTATAAAAAGCAGCTTAATTATGACAAAGCACTTGCAGAGTTTGATAAAGCGACAGAAGCAAATACTGTGATCTATGAAGTACTTCTCGAAAAGGCAACTTGTCTTATTCAGCTTAAAAAATACGATCAGGTTTCAAATATCTTAGACAGACTTGTCATTCAGTTTCCGTCTGATTTAAAAGTTTTAAAACTTTATGCAAACACAGCTTTCTTAATGGGTGATTATACAAAAGCAGAGCAGTATGCATCGTTCGTACTTCAGCAGAATCCGAGTGACCTTGATTTTATTTTATTCAGGGCAAAGATTTTCGTTGAGACTGCAGAGTATTTAAAAGCATCATCTCTTCTTGATGTATATGCAAAAACATATCCTGAAAAAAATGAATATCTTCTCCTTCGTTCAAAGATTCAGAAAGAGTGGAATAAAAATCTTACTGCTGCCGTTGCTACAATCGAAAAAGCATTGAGCCTTTACCCGAATGATTCTGACATCATTCTTTACGCTGCAGAACTCGCATCAGAAACAGGTCTTAAGATAAACGGAAAGAACGGTGGTGAACTTGCAGAAATGATTCTTTCACAGGATCCTGAAAATCAGAAAGCTCTTCAGGTTTCTGCAAATGCCTATTTTATGGCTGGAAATAATAGTGCTGCTTACAATATGAGCAAAAAGATGATGGCAACAAGCTTTGTTCCTCAGAGTGGAATTTTGCAGCACATCAAAATCTGTCTTGCCCTCAAATATAATGATGAAGCCTGGAAATATGCAGCTTCGGTTTACGACAAGTCTCCTAACGAACCTGTTGCAATTCAGATTTACATTGAAACCCTCATCAAGACAGGAAGGGGAGCAAATGCTTCGAGACTTATTACAAACCTTCTCAACCAGAATCCTAACTCATCAATGAAGAGTTTTCTCTTCTATGAAAGAAGCTTCCTTTCTAATAATGAAGTGACAATTCTTTCTGATCTTCGCTCAGCCCTTATTTCAAATCCACGAAATTCTGACGCGTTGTTCAGAATGTACCAGATTTACTATGGCCGTAAGGACTATAAAAAGGCCCAATATTACTTAAAGCAGGTAATTGCCCTCAATCCTAACGACGAACGCTACAAAAAGCTCAATTCTGAGCTCGACGCCCTCGCAAACTAAGAAACTTTCGCAAGTTCCATACAATCTCTCAAACTAATCAACTTTCGCCAGTTCCAGATAATCTCACAAACCAGACAGCTTTTCGCCTGAATTCCACTATAATATAAGTACTCATCCTGGGTAAAATTACATTGACCAATAGACAAATTGTGTGTTATCTTATTAGAACTAATATTTTTATTAAAATCTAGGAAGGATTACATATGTTGTTCAATTTGTTACAGGACGCAACTGGTACTACAGGAAGTCAGGGATTAGGCTTTTCAACAATCATGATTGTTGCAATGATCGCAATTTTCTATTTCTTGCTCATTCGTCCACAGAAAAAACAGGAAAAAGAAACTAAAAAAATGATTGATGCTCTTAAAAAGGGTGACAAGATCGTAACTATCGGTGGTATTTACGGTGTTGTTTCTTCTGTTAAAGATAATTCAGTTGTAGTAAAAGTAGATTCAGAAGCAAAAATCGAATTTACAAAAACTGCAATCGCAAGAGTTGTAAATGAATCAGAAGAAAAAGCAGTTGCAAAAACTGCAAAAGATAAAGAATCATCAAAGGATGACAAATAATTTAAAATAACCTGGAGTTATAAAAAAATGAGTAAACGAAATCGTTTTCTTTTAATCCTTGCAGTATTAGGACTTTGTCTTTACTGTTTGTGGCCTTCAATTCAGTGGTACTTCCGTACTCCAAAAGAAGACCAGAAAATTGCACTCAGTTCATTGGAAAAAATCAGAGATTATTCTGTTGAACAGGCTGTAAAATCTGTAAAGGAACTTGAAGCTGAAGCAAAGGCTAACCCAACTGAAGCAGTTCCTGAAAAATATTATTGGCTTGCAAAAGAAGCAAAAGCTAATTATAAAACATTCGAACGTGAAGTTCCTGCTAACATGACTATGGCAGACATGATGCGCGGTTTTGGTTTCGGTTATAACACAAACACTGATGACCAGAAAAAAGATGCAGCAGCTTCAATTCATAACAAGCTTATCAAATTGTTCCAGGATAAATATCGTAAAGAAATCCTCAAGAACAAAGACTATTACACAAACTCTGTAAAACTCGGTCTCGACCTTGCAGGTGGTGTAAACGTTATCGTTAAGGCTGACCTTGATGCAGCAGTTGCAGCAAAAGGTGATGACCTTAAACCAGAAAACGTTGCATATTTCAAACAGCAGGCTATGGCTACTGCAATTGAAACACTTACTGGACGCATCGACCGCTTTGGTTTGACAGAACCTGTTATTCGCCAGCAGGGTGAAGACAGAATCTATATCGAAATCCCAGGTGAAGGACAGAGTACTTCAATGAATGCAATCATCCAGGGTAACGGACTTTTGACATTCCGCCTTGTTGATGAAGAAGCAACAGAAGCTTTCTATCAGTACTATGCTTCACACCTTGCAGATACTTTTGATGCAAATGGAAAATTGAAAGATCCTTCAATCATTCCAGCAGACTGTGAAATTCTCGGACAGTATTACAAAGATGAATACGGTCTTGATCAGTTCCACAACTACATGGCAATCAAAAAAGAAGTTGCACTTGATGGTAAACACATTACTAACGTAATGATTTCAAAAGATGATATGGGTCGCGTTGGTGTTGATCTTACTCTTGATCCGGACGGCGGTGTAATTTTCGGTGAGTTTACTGGTAAAAACGTTAAGAAACGTCTTGCTATCGTAAGCGACGGAAAAGTTAAGTCTGCTCCAGTTATTAAAAATGCAATTCCTGGTGGACGCGTTCGTGTAGACGGATTCGGTGTTGAAGAAGCACAGAACCTCCAGAAAGTTTTGGAAACAGCTTCTCTCGACGTTCCACTTGAAATCGAAAGCCAGCAGGTTATCGGAGCTACACTCGGTGCTCTTTCTATCGAACAGGGTAAAAATGCTTTGATTATCGGTCTTGCTTTGATCATGATCTTCATGCTCATATACTACAAAGGTGCCGGAATCAATGCAGTTGTTGCACAGGTTCTCAACCTTTACATTTTGTTCTCAGTACTTTCTGCTTTCAACTTGACTTTAACATTGCCAAGTATTGCCGGTATGGTTTTGACAATCGGTATGGCAGTAGATGCTAACGTAATTATTTTCGAACGCATCAAAGAAGAACTCAGAAACGGAAAGAGCCGCAAGTCAGCAATTGATGCCGGATTTGACGGTGCATTCTGGGCAATCATGGACTCAAACATCACAACATTCATTGCAGCATTGTTCCTTTCAATCCTCGGTACAGGATCAATTCAGGGATTCGCAGTAAGCTTGGCAATCGGTGTTGCATCTTCAGTATTCACAGCATTGTTCGTATCTCGACTCATGTTCGACTTTAACACAGATGTTTTCAAGCGCGAAACAATGAGCATCAGCTGGAGGATCAAATAATGAAAAAAAGAATTCAGTTTAGCAAAGGTTTCTTGCCTTGTGCAATTTTAAGTTTAGTAGTTATCGCTGTTGGAATTTTCTCAATCGTAACTCGTGGAATTAACTTCAGCATCGATTTTAAGCCAGGTTATATCGAAGAAGTACAGATTTCTTCTAATCCTTCTGTAGAAGATGTTCGTGCTGCTTTGTCTGGTGTTTCTGGTGCTTCAGTTAAAGCTGTTGGAGCAGGGGATGCTGCAGCTTATCAGATCAGAATTGGAGCAGACAAAAGTTCTGATGCACTCGGAACAATCAACGCTGCTTTGAACAATGCATACGGTGCAGATAAAATTGATGTTTTGAAAACAGACTTCATCGGATCTCAGCTTTCAAAAACACTCGGATTTCAGTCAATCCTTCTTTTGATTGGAACAATGCTTTGTATCTGGGCTTATGCAACACTCCGCTTCAGATGGGACTTCGCTTTGGGTGCTATCGTAGCTTTGGTTCACGACTGTTTGATCATGTTTGCATTCCTCGCTTTCTTCCAGGTGGAATTCTCAACAACTTCAATCGCAGCCGTTTTGACAATCATCGGTTACTCAATCAACGATACAGTAGTTATTCTCGACCGCGTTCGTGAAAACATTCAGACTCTCGATGATGCAAAAACATTCAAAGACGTAATCAACCAGTCATTGAGCGACACATTCAGCCGTTCTGTAATCACAACTGTAACAACATTATTCGCAGTAGTTTCATTGTACATTTTCACAACAGGTACAATTCACGACTTCGCATGGGCATTGATCATCGGTTTGATAAGCGGTTGTTATTCATCAATCTTCATTTCATCAGGCTTCATCTCAATGATCCGCAAAAATTGGAAACCTGTTTATGGACTCCATGCATTTGCAAAGAAAGATAAAGTTCAGAAATAATCTAACCTAATTTCATAACCCACAGTCCCTTCGGAGTTACCGAAAGGTCTGTGGGTTTGAAATTGATCTTCTTATTTCTGAAGATATTTTTCTTTGGTTATAATCGGGGTGAGAGATTCTTGAAAATATTGGGCGGCTATTTTTTATCCCTTTTTACTTTTCCTTAAAATAAGAAAGGACTGCTATAACAGTGCTAATTATTGTTGTAATACTAGTGATTGCTGCAATGATTAAGCTCAAAGTCATAGTCATGCCTCCCATAAATCTGTTTCATAAATAAAATACAGA
>JAGHSB010000167.1 GCA_018066075.1 Candidatus Treponema scatequi | reverse complement strand
ACTTTATACATATTACAAGAGCTTTATGGTTTGTTTACATTTCTATTTTTTTAGTAGACAATAAATACAAACGAAACAAGTTAATTCTATACGAAGATGAAATCAAAATCTTAACAGAGTTAAGTAAACACAAACTTCAGAAATCAATTGAATTTGAAGGCTATTCTGAATCAACAATTTACAGACGACTTAAAGCTGCAATGACAAGAAATAATATGACTAAAAAAGAACTTATTGATGCATTCCAAAAGGAATATCATAAATAGTTCGCAATTCAACATATATAAATCAGACAAACTATAATCCGTCAAACACATATCAAATACCCGTCAAAAGCCGTCACCGAAAGTGACGGCTTTTTGATATGTTCTCTCATATAATTTACAGTACATTTTTCTCGAAAGCAGAACAGGAAAGATTTTCTATTCTGCGCCGTTTATAAAACGGCAAGGAGAAAAAAAATGAAATCATGTATTTCAAATGAAATTGCTTCACTTATCAGTGAACAGATCAAAAAGGAATACGAGTCATCGTACTTGTATTTACAGTTTGCAGACTATTATGAGAAAAACGGTTTGCCTGGTTTTGCTGCATGGTTTACCATTCAGGCAAGAGAAGAAGCCGACCACGCCCTTATTTTCTTACAGTATCTGCACGAAACAAACACAGAAGTTAAATTCTACCCTATCCAACCTTCCTCTTTGAACATTAAGTCAATCCGTGAACCTCTTGAAATGGCATTAAAACATGAAAAGTTTGTCACAGAAAGCATCAACAAAATTTTCGAAAAGGCAGACAGTGAAAATGACTTTAGAACAAAACTTTTCTTATCCTGGTTCATCACAGAACAGTTTGAAGAAGAAATCAATGCCCAGAATTTTTTGGACAGCTACGATTTATTCGTAAACGGAAACTGCAGTAAAGATTCTGAATATCACTGCAAATCTGCATTGCTTGAAATGGACAGAAAGTATGGTGAAAGAAAATACACACCATCTTCAAAATTATCTGCATAAAAAAAACATGAGTGGAATTTTCCCCTCTTTAATTCCACTCATGCAACAGGAGGCCATATTATGGAATTAAAATTTTATTATTGTAAACACTGCGGTAAAATAATCGCAATCGTAAAAGAAACTACCGTCCCGACAATCTGTTGCGGAGATGAGATGTCAGAACTTATTCCCGGATCTTCAGATGGACCAATTGAAAAACATGTTCCTGTAATCAGAGTAAACGGCTCATTAGTTACAGTCACAGTCGGAGAAAAAGTCCACCCGATGACAGATGATCATTATATCGAATGGATTCTTCTCGAAACTACAAAGGGACTTCAGAAAAAATTTCTCAAACCTGGTGACATTCCGAAAGCTGATTTCATTATGATAACCGGTGAACGAGTCAAAGCTGCATACGAATACTGCAATATTCATAATCTGTTCAGATCTCAGATTGAAGGAGGTGCTGCATGAGAATAGCTTTTTATGATGCACATAAATATGAAAAGAAAATATTTGATGAAATGAACGAAAAATTCAGACATGACATTACTTATTTTGATTTTCAATTAAATGAAAATACATGTATGACGGCAAAAGATTTTGATGTTGTATGTGTTTTTGTAAATGACACATTAAATGATACTGTAATCAAGCAACTGAAAGAATTTAACATAAAGATGATTGCACTCCGCTGTTCCGGATTTAACAATATCGATCTGGACAGCGCAAGTAAAAACGGGATCACAGTTGTAAGAGTTCCATCTTACTCACCTCACGCAATCGCGGAACATACAATCGGATTAATGCTTTCTCTTCTGAGAAAACTTCCTCAGGCTTATGTAAGAACAAGAGGCGCAAACTTTTCTCTCGAAGGACTTATCGGCCGCGAACTTTTTGAAAAGACAATCGGTATAATTGGAACAGGTCAAATTGGGAAAGTTACGGCAGAAATTCTCAAAGGTTTTGGATGCAACATCATGCTCTATGACATCTATCAGGATCATAAATGGGCTGACAAAAATGGATTTTTTTATTATCCGCTTCAAGAAGTTTTACAATCGAGTGACATTATCACACTTCACTGCCCGTTAACAGACCAGACAAAACATCTCATAAACTTTGGAAGCGTAAATCTGCTAAAGAAGAACTGTATTATCATAAATACAAGCCGAGGTGCATTAATTGAAACTACTGCGTTAATCAAAGCACTTAAATTAAAAAAAATTGCCGGAGCAGCGCTTGATGTTTACGAAGAAGAAAATACATTCTTCTTTACTGACTGGTCAGATGAAATATTAAACGATGATACACTTGCCAGGCTTTTAACTTTTCCCAATGTAATCATAACGAGCCATCAGGCATTTTTAACAGAAGAAGCATTAAAGGCAATTGCAACGACAACATTAAAAAATATTTCAGATTTTGATAAAAAAGAAACGCTTTCAAACATTGTTTTAACCGCATAAAATCAACGCATTACCTTCAGATGTCAAAACTCAAAAAGTTTTATCATCTGAAGGTCTATAAGTATTTTGCGAGTATTTCCTGAAGGACCTCAATTTTTATAGGCTTTGTGATATGTTCGTTCATTCCGGCTTCAAAAGCAAGTTTTTTATCTTCATCAAAAGCATTTGCAGTCATTGCAAGAATAGGTATCTTTGAAACATCGGATTTCAATGCACGAATCTGCCTTGTTGCTTCATAACCATTTAATACTGGCATCTGTATATCCATAAGGATAAGATCATAATCACTCTTCTTTGCATTCATCATAATTTCAACCGCTTCAATTCCGTCTGTTGCTACAGTTACCTCAATATTGCAATCCTTAAGAATTTCAATTGCAATTTCACGGTTAAACTCATTATCATCCACAAATAGTACTTTCTTTCCTGAAAGGTCAACCTTTTTAGCAGCCTTCTTTCCTTCTGTCTTTTTATCTTCTTTTCCAAAACATTTTTTCAAAACATTTTTCAAATCAGAAGGAAACATCGGCTTTTGAACAAAGGCTGTTACTCCGGCGTCTATTGCTTCTTCTTCGATATCACTCCAGTCATAAGCTGTAAGCATAATAATCGGACTGTTTTCACCAACAATTTTTCGGATTCGTCTTGCTAATTCAATTCCATTTATATCAGGCATAAGCCAGTCAATGATATAAATCTTAAACGATTCTTTATCGTTATATGCAAGTTCTGTTCTGAACAAAGCTTCTTTTCCGGCAGTACACCATTCACTCTTCATTCCGATATCTTTAAGCATTGAAGAAATTGAAGCACATGTATTTGTATCATCATCAACTACAAGACATCTAGCACCATTAATTTCTGAAAGTTTAAATGGAACGGAAGACTTTTTCTGAATTTTGAAATCAAAACTAACAATTACTTCAGTACCTTTATTAGTCTCACTCTCAATTTTTATATCTCCCTTCATCATATCAATAATATTTTTGGTAATAGCCATGCCTAAACCTGTGCCCTGAATCCCAGAAATTGTAGAAGATTTCATTCGCGTAAAAGGATCAAAGATTATCTTCAAAAATTCTTCGTCCATCCCGATTCCAGTATCTTTTACACAGAACATATAATTTGCATAACCTTCTTTTCTCGACGGCATTTCCTTTACACGCATCGTCACTTTTCCACCTGCAAGCGAATACTTGATTGCAGGTGAAAGAATATTAAGCAAAACCTGATTTAATCGAAGCCTGTCACAAACAATTTCTTCATCATTAACATCACAGCTGTCAATATAAAGATCCAGATGTTTTGACTTAATATCTGACTGAACAATATCACGTAAAGTATGAATAATATCAGGAAGACTCTCTTTCTTTTCATTTATAGACATCTTTCCACTTTCAATTCTACTCATATCGAGAACATCATTAATTAAACTTAAAAGGTGATCACTTGACTGTCCGATTTTCGAAAGATAATCAATTACCTGATCTTTATTATCGATATAATTTTTTGCAAGCCCAGTATATCCGATAATTGCATTCATCGGAGTACGAATATCATGCGACATATTATTCAAGAAAGTTGTCTTTGCTCTGTTTGCACTCTGTGCCATACCAAGAGCTTCTTCAAGTTTTCGTTTATTATTCTGTTCTTCACGAACTTCTTTATCGCGATCATTATGATAAATAACGAATTCTTCAAAAGGTTCATTTTTTTCTTTAATTTTTACAACAACCTGTTCATACCATCTGTAATCTTTACCACATAAACATCTGAAAAAAATATGAGATACTTTCTTTCTCATAAGCATCAATCGAACTGCGCTTAATTCCGTATTCTTAATAAAAAGTTCCTTATCCTCAGGATGAACAAATTTATCTGCATAAACATTTACAAAAACCTGATAATTATTTCCACAGTTATTGACGAGATGTTTGACATCATCATCTTCATCAAACCTGTATGTCTTAAACATTCCAGTCGCCATATCAACATGTAAAAGAGAAACAAATTCAGAAGCAAGCCCGTTTACAACGCGTCTAAGCTCTTTTTCCTGTGCTCGATCCTTGTTAACATTAAAAACACCAACAAGGAAATGATTTTTATGTTGCCTTGATTTTACAATTTTTAATCTATACCATTGAAACTCTTTATTGATAAGAATCCGGTATTCTGCAACTGCTTCAGATTCGTTTTGAATTAATCTCTTTAAATTCTCTCGTGCAAAAAGCTTTTCAATCAGCTTTCTGTCATCTTTATGAACAGAAACACTTATATTAATTGCAATATCATTAAAAAAATCACCGCCCGTATTAGTTCTTGCAAGAACATTCTTTGAATATTCATCACTTTCCGAATATATAGTGTATTTTCCAGTATTAACATTACAATCATAAATTGCTTCAAAGTTATCAGAAAGGCTCATGATCGTATTTGCATAAGACTGTTCTTTTTCAAGTTCTGCAGTAATTTCTCTAAAACCGATTGCTGCATGCTTCGGATCAGCACCTCTCATTGCATGATATAAAAACTTTCTTGGCTTTTCAAAAGAAATATCAGTAAAAACAAATTTTACTTCATTTTCTTTTTTCAAAGTTTTCATAAGATATTCAGGACTCATCCGCTCTTTCAACAAATCACTTTCAACAGGTGTCAATGTTTCTTCTGCATGTCTTGAAAGGGTCTGATAATAATTTTTACTGAGACTATTTTCAGGATCTGATTCTGATGTTCTTTTATAAACCTTTGCCGTAAGATCAGTAAGATTAACATAAAGCGCAGTTCCATAGCTGCTTAAAAAATAATTTGTAAACGCAAGCGACTCTTCAAGATATGTCTGTCTGTCGTTATTTTCTTCAACTTTCTGTTTCAGGTTTAATGTAAGTTCTATATTTTCTTTCTGTATTGAATCAATATTAGAAAAACAATGTACAACTGTAAGAGGAATATTTTTTTCATTTCTGGACAAAACATAAGTCGTAAGTTTTACCCATGATTTTGTTCTGTTTGAAAAATAAACATACTCATGATTACTTTCATCAACAAGTGCTTTCTGTACAAATTTGACATCACAAAGTTTTGCAAAGAATGCTGCATATTCTTCTTCAAGATTTTTAGAAAACTCTCTAAGCGTTTTGCTATAACATGATGTATTTT
>JAGHSB010000100.1 GCA_018066075.1 Candidatus Treponema scatequi | reverse complement strand
GCAATATGGTGATTCAGAAGAAGATTATGATGTTCTGTCATCAGAAGCCAGAAAAAAAGACGATATATCTACTCCAGGAAATGATTATGTGAATCTTGAACAAATAACTAGTGTTTTTGCCGCTTTGGATAATAATTGGAAAAATCTCAAACCCAAAAAGACAGAAGATGAAAATACTTTCACTAATAAAAAAGCAATGCTTTCTGAATTGCTTACAGTTTATATTCTCAAGGAATACCAGGTGTCTTTTGAAAGAAAAGCAAACCTTGCGTCCGTTACCACAAATAAAATTGATTTTGATATTTCAGAGGCCTGCAACAAATATTCTTTCCTGAATGAAGCATTAGTAGATGACTTTATAAAATCAGAAGACCGAAAACTTCCAACACAAAACGAAATTGCTACTAAGTATTTTCCAGAAATGAAGAAAGATGCTGTTACTCATATGCGAGACAGATTTATTGAAAAAGCCGTGGAGAAGTTGAAATAGTTTTGGCAACTATTTATATGTTCGACACTTGTTTATTAATTTAAACTAAAGCATCCAAGAAATTTGCAGATAAAATTCCAACATTTTTAAATAGGAATTCCTTGGAATTTGCAAATGAAAAACAGGGACATTGAGAACATCCCTGTTTTATGACGAACTTCTAGTAACGGAAAAAAAACACTAGGAGGAAGTCAAGGAGATGCTAACAATGCCCCTTATAGAGAGTATACGCCGAAAGTACCAAGAAGGTGTACCCATTACACAAATTGCTAAAGAAGAAAATGTTGATTATAAAACTGTTAGAAAGTATATCGACATGGAAGATTTCAGCCAGAATATTGAGGATTATGTCAGAACACAGAAAGCAAAAATAATTGACCCTTATGTTGAAGAACTGACAAATCTTCTGAATGAAAATAAAAAAAACTGGCATAAACAGAGACTCACATCCCAGAGAGTTTTCGATATTCTTAAGGAAAAACATCCCGAAGCTGAGATTTCCTATTACTCAGTAAACAGATTTGTTAAGACGTGGAAAATTGAAAACATCAAAAAAAATGAAGCAGGATTTAGTCATTTAAAATGGTATCCTGGAGAGGCTCAAGCTGATTTTGGGGAAGCAGATTTTATATGGCTTGGAACAAAACTCAGATTAAAATATTTTGTCCTGTCGTTTCCGTATTCGAACGTTGCTTACTGCCAGCTGTTCCGTGGAGAAAACTGTGAATGCGTCTGTCAGGCTTTAATAAATCTTTTCGAATATATAGGTGGTGTACCTAAAGTAATTGTCTTTGATAATGCAACAGGAATAGGACATCGTTTTGGAAAGATTCTTAAAGAGAATCCTTTATTCCAAAGATTCCGTGTCCATTATGGTTTTGAAAGCCGATTCTGTAATCCAAATTCTGGTCATGAAAAAGGTTCTGTTGAATCTAATGTGGGATATTTAAGAAGAAATATCTTTGTTCCAATGATAAAAATTCCAGAGGACATTGAAGAGTTTAATCTTACGGACATGCTATGTTACTGCGAAAAGCTTATGGAAAAACGTATTCATTACATACACAAAGTTCCGGTGTTTGATTTATTCGAAAAAGACAGGGAAGCTTTATTACCTCATCCGCCTAAGAAATTTGAAGCCAAACAGATTCTTGAACGCAAGGCTGATAATTATGCAAATGTAACACTGGATGGAAATCACAGATATACGTTACCTCCAGAATACAGAAATACGCAGGTTTTAGTAGAAACATGGGCTTGGAAAGTTGCAATTTATGACATGAATGCCGTAAAAATCGAGGAATATGACCGTGAATATGGTCAGGACAGTACAGAATCAGTAAGTGCAAGAACAGGAATTGCATCTCTTGTAAGAAAGCCCGGGATGTGGTCTAACAGCGTATTCAGGTCAAATCTGGCAACAGATAATCCTTTCAGAGAATATCTTGATTCTGTAACAGATGCAGATATAAAACATAAAGTATTTTACGAGTTCCATAAAGCAATGGATGAATGGCCGTACTGTACGGTTCTTAAAGCATTTACAGAACTTGCAGCAAGGAATCTTGACCTGACAAGTCGAAGTAATGTTTCTGTTTATTGTTCCAGAATAGAATCCTGTCCTGTTGATTTTAGTTTTAATCCTACGGGAGTAAGTTTGGACAAATACGGAAGTTTTATGAAATTTGATTATGAGGATTAAAAATGAATAACAATGATATGAAAACACAAGTTGCAGCTTCAATGAAAAAAATGCTTTTTTCAGCTCCAGTTATTGAAAGATACATTGAAAATGCGACACAGAGAGATTTAGAAAAAATCAACAACCTTCTTGAAGATGAAAATGAGGTAAGAAAAATATCTAGACGTGCCAGATATATTAAGTCTGCAAATTTTCCAACCATGAAAAGTTTTGCAGATTATGAATTTGATGGTGTAAAGTTTCCGAACAATTTTTCAAAAGATGAAATGCTCAGTTTGGATTTTATTACAAAGAAGCATACGATTGTTTTCTTTGGTGGCTGCGGTTCTGGGAAGACACATGCAACCATAGCTTTGGGAGTAAATGCCTGCAACAGTGATTATAAGGTGAAATTCTTTACTTTAAGTTCTCTTGTAATGTATTTGAAAAATGCAAAGAACAATGGGACTTTAGATAGAGCTTACAAGATTTTAATGAATCAGAATTTAATTTGTATTGATGAGTGGGGATATTTACCTCTGGATCTTGAAAGCGGACAGCTATTGTTTTCTGTAATTTCAAATGCCTATGAAAGACTTTCTTTGATTATTACAACCAATTTGCCATTTAATGAATGGGGACCTTTATTTACGGACGAGCAGTTAGCAGCTGCTATGATAGACAGGATTGTTCATTATGGACATTTAATAAAAACTGAAACAAAGACTGGAGGCTAGAACATGCCCTGATGAATGACCGATAAAATCATCAAATTTGCAGTTGCAAATTCCAAGGAATTCCAGCTGCAAATTTATTGGAATTTTGTTGCAAAAATCTTGGATTTTCTATTGCAAAAAAACAACTATTCTCCTAGTAGAATAATCTGTAATTTAACAGACATTCACGGGCAATTATCTCCCCTTCCCTATCTGCATCAGTAGCTACAAGTATTTCATCAAAAGTTCGCAGTGCCGACTGTCACCTGAGTCAATTCCAGCCAAATTTTGCCCTAACTGA
>JAGHSB010000193.1 GCA_018066075.1 Candidatus Treponema scatequi | reverse complement strand
ACTTTTTTAATCTATAAAAAATGAATCTCAGGGGACAAATTCATAATGAAAAAATCAGTAAAAAATGTGTTTATCAGTTTATCTTTAGTTTTGGCATGTGGAATTTTCACAGCCTGCGAATCTACTTCACAGGAATCAGCTCCAAAAACTCAGTCATCAGCAAAAACATCAAAAGCAGAAGATTTAGATAAAAATGACGCAAAGTCAGAAACAGCATCTCAGTTTAAGAAAGAAGTTCAGAACATGAAAATCGAACTTGTTTCTGCAAGCGATACACCAGTTGCAGGCGCAGCATTTGCAAAACCATATACAGTAAGCGTAAAAGACAACGATTCAAATCCATATGCAAACTACACTCTCTCTGTTACATATCCAAAAGCAAGAGAAGAAAATGCAGTAATTTTTGAAACAACAGAAATCACAACAAACGATGCAGGAATTGCTACTTTCAAACCAGAAACTATTACAACTTCAATCAACTCGACAGTTACATTTGCACCAAAAGCTCCAAACGCAAGTCCTTCAACAGCAAAACTCGTAAACAGCGTAGCGCTCGAAGTTCCATGCAGAGTAAGATTTGCCCTCGGTAAAAAATGCGTAATGATCGACCTCATCGACTACAGCGAAAGCGGAAAAATGATTCTCGATTCTGCCCTTTCAACTTCATCAGCAACACTCCAGGAATTCTGGAAAGCCGGATATCCATACCAGGCACAGAACGCAGACTTCCACAAAGTAATCGACCAGGGAACAGAAGCAATTCACAAAGCAGCACAGAGACTCGTTCAGGGTTCAACATATTTCAAATACATCATCTACGGAAAAGTTCAGTATGTTTCTCCAATCACAGAAACAGAAAACGGTTACACAGTTACACTTAAGGCAACAGCAAACGTAATCGATTACACAACCGGAAAAGAATATTATGCAACTGAAAAAACATGCACTGTAACTTCTAAAAATAAATGGGAAGTATTAAAAGCATGTCAGGCAAAGATTGCTAAAGAATTAACATACGATCTCATTTACGCAATGTAATTAAAAAAATAAATAAAGAGGACGTCAAAATGATTTACACAGACACAAGAGACAGTTCAGTTAAAGTTGATTTTAAGACAGCAGTTTTGAATGGAATGAATTCAAAAACTGGCGGACTTTACATTCCGGTTGATTTTCCACGCTTGAGTGATTCAATTCTTAAAAATCCGAATGAACCTTCATTCAGATCTGTAGCACTTGAAATGGCAAAACCATACTGCGAAGGAGAAATCCCTGACGCAGACCTTGATGCAATCATTCAGGATGCATATCCGTTCATTTCAAAACTCAATCAGGTTGACCCGATCACTTACGTTCTCGAACTTTTCCACGGACCTACTTGTGCATTCAAAGACTTTGGTGCACGCTTCATGGCTCGCGTAATGTCATATTTCAACCGTGAAAACAAAGACAACCTTCACATTCTCGTTGCAACATCAGGAGACACAGGAAGTGCCGTAGGAAGCGCATTCCACAATGTTCCAGGAATCGACGTAACAATTCTTTACCCGGAAGGAAAGATTTCTCCACTCCAGGAAAAACAGCTTTCAACATTCACCGGCAACGTTCGTGCATTAAAAGTAAATGGAACTTTCGACGACTGCCAGCGCTTAGTAAAAACTGCTTTCACAGATGCCGAACTCAGAAACAAGTTCCGCCTTTCATCTGCAAACTCAATCAACATCTCACGCCTTTTGCCACAGGGA
The DNA here is from genome assembly GCA_018066075.1 of Candidatus Treponema scatequi. Taxonomy (GTDB): domain Bacteria; phylum Spirochaetota; class Spirochaetia; order Treponematales; family Treponemataceae; genus Treponema_D; species Treponema_D scatequi. The sequence continues at coordinate 1,384 of JAGHSB010000193.1, read as the reverse complement.
TTCTACTACATGTACGCTTCCCTTCTTGCAAAATCAAAAAGCTGGGTATCAAATAAACTCGAAGATCCTGCAATCATCGTAACAGTTCCATCTGGAAACTTCGGAAACCTCACATCTGGATTAATCGCTAAAAAAATGGGCGCTCCAATCACAGGTTTCGTTGCAGCAACAAACTCAAACAGAACAATTCCAGACTGGATTGCAACAGGAAAATACGACGCAAGACCATCTGTTGAAACATATGCAAACGCAATGGATGTTGGTGCTCCTTCAAACTACGAAAGAATCGCAGCAATGTATTCACTCGAAGAAGTCCGCGACCTCTTTGCTTCATACTGGCTCGACAACGACGGAATCATAGAATCAATCAAAGACTGCAACAAAAAGACAGGATACATCATCGACCCACACGGTGCCGTAGCATGGAAAGCATGGGACGACATCAGAAACGGAAAACTCGAAGAAATCATGAACGGCGCAAAGTTTGACTACACAAAACCAGGCCTTACAACAAATGTTCCATCATGGGCAAAAGAAGTCGTAAACAAAAACGCAGTCGGCATCATCCTCGAAACAGCAGACCCTGCCAAGTTCGGAGCAACAGTAAAACAGGCCATCGGCCGCGCCCCAGTAATCCCAGAAAGACTCCAGAAAGTAATGCAGCTTGAAGACCGCGCCATCCCAATGCAGAACGACTACAACCAGTTCAAAGACTGGCTCATGGCAAATCTCTAAAATCCAATTATTTTTTCATACATCCCGAAAGAGATTGTCTTTCGGGATTTTTTTTTAACAAGTGGAATTTAATAATACCCACATCCCACCCTGAACTCAGTCGCGCCTGTAAAATGATGACAATATAATACTCAAATCCCAATCTCCGCAGTCGCAGGCCGGCTTACAAACTGATGCCTCATCTTTCTACCGTAAAAAAATTGTATTTTACTGTAAATTTTGAAAAACTTAAAAAAGAGGTTGATAAAGTTTTTTTTGGTTTGAGGATTGTGGTTTCAATTCAAAAGGATTAAATGTTTAAGTTTTTCAAAATTTTCTGCGTAAAATTCAATTTTTTTTCTATGCCATACGGCAAAAGATTCAGAATCAGTTTGTAATCCGTCCTGCGACTACTGAGATTTGGATTTGCATCTATTGATTTTTTTACTACTGCTTCAGTTTGGTGTAAGATTAGTATCTTAATAAGTACCATATTTCTAAATCCCGAAAGATATTTTCTTTTGGAGTTATTGTTTGATACTTGCACTTAAAAATATGCTATTTTTACCCTGAACTCCGACGCGACTGTAAAATGATTCTGAGTACTCTTTGTGTTTTAACATTAAAAAATAAAAAATATTTTGTGCAGAAAATTTAAAAAAAATTAAAC
>JAGHSB010000128.1 GCA_018066075.1 Candidatus Treponema scatequi | reverse complement strand
ATTTCGAGTCTATAAACATAGAATTGAAAAATTACGAACATATTCTTATTTTTACAGGTGGAATATCCCCGAACCCGGAACTCTGCCGTGACTTTTTTTCAAATGTAATCAAACCTGACTTTGTAATAGCAGCAGACAGCGGCCTTGAAACATGCGACGCCTTCATCAAAAATTTTAAGCTCACAGACTTTGCCCCGGACGTAATTCTCGGCGACATGGACTCAATCCGCAATAAGGCTCTCGTCAAAAAATACACAAACAATAAATTAAAGATGTGTCATTTCGTGGAATTTGCGTGTGACAAGGACTTTACTGATTCAGAGCTGGCCCTCATTCTTGCCCGAAAAATCAAGACAACAGACACAAAAGTAACCCTCATCGGAGGCTCAGGCGGCCGTCTCGACCATCTCGTAGCACTTTTTGACCTATTTTCAACAGACATCCGCCCTGACTTCTGGCTCACCGAAAACCAGACAGCAGTCTTTTTACCTGACGGCGGCACTGTAAAATTCCACACAAAAAAGCAGAATGACCTCATTTCTGTCCTCAGAACCACAAATTCGAATACACGGGGACAGGTCTCATCAAAAGGCCTCGAGTGGGAAAGCGACGTTTTCAGAAAAACAGGTGTTCCGAGCCTCTCAAACCGCATGTCGTCTGAGCACTTTTCGCAGGGTCTCCCAGTGGAATTGACCGCAACAGGCGCCGATTTTGTCGTCGTAGGACCCCTGGATATCAACTTAGACTGACCTGTCTAAGCCCCCGGGGTATACTTAGACTGACCAGTCTAATGCCCGCGGGCTTTCAAGTGATATTTTTCAATTCTTGATTAAAACGTCTTTTTTCAATATCATTCGGGTATTGTGTTATACCGATACGGAAAAGATGAAAAAGGCCGTCCTGTAAAAAAGGCAGTTGTTTACACTAAAGAAGAACACCTGATACCGGCATATAAAATAGATCCAGATGCTTACAAAATAGTTTCAAGACTCAAGGACAACGGTTTTACTGCGTACATCGTAGGCGGTGCCGTTCGTGATCTCCTGGTCGGCAGAACTCCAAAGGACTTTGACATCGTAACAGATGCAACTCCTTCAAAAATCAAACGAATTTTCAGAAACTCACGCATCATCGGAAGAAGATTCCGTCTTGTTCATGTAATTTTCGGACTCAAGATTTTCGAAGTAAGTACTTTCCGTTCGAATGCAGAAGGCTCAATTGGAAACGATTTTGGTACAATCGATGAAGACGTAATGAGACGCGACTTTACGATAAATGCTCTTTATTACGATCCGATTGCAGAACAGGTAATCGATTATGTCGGCGGTGTACGCGACATCAAAAAATCAGTTTTGAAACCTGTAATTCCGCTAGAAACAATTTTTGTCGAAGATCCTGTCAGAATGCTTCGTGCAATCAAATATTCGTCGACAACAGGATGCCAGATGTCATGGGCTCTCAAAAGAAAAATCAGACACTCGGCACATCTTTTGTCTCCTGTTTCTCCGTCACGCTTAACGGAAGAAATGCTCAAAATCATCAACGGCGGTCACGCTTTCGAAATCGTAAGTGAATGCCTTGCAATGGATTTGTACATGTACCTTCAGCCGTCTGCTACTGCAATGATGTACAACAATCCTGAGTTTGAAAAGAATTATCTTCTTCACATGAAAGAACTTGATGAAGCAGTTACAAAAGACAAAGAAATGCGTCTTGGAAAAAAACTCGTATTCTTGATTAAAGATTTTATCCTCACTTTGACAGACTGGAAAAAAGAAATCAAATCAGAAAGCTCTGTCGGTGAACTTTATACAAAAACATGGACAGAATGCCGCAACTTTGTTTTACCGATGAATCCTCAGCGCACAGAACTCGAATATGCAATCAGAACAGCACTCAGAGAAATAGGCGTTTCGATAAGGATTCCGAAAAAAGGAAAGGGTGCGGGCTCAGAAGTTCCACCAGAAAATTCTGAAAGCGACAAGCCTAAGAAAAAGAAAAAAAAGTCAAAGAAAAAATCTCACAAACCGTTGGACATGAACAGTACGGCTCTCGAGAGCAAGAAACCTGCAACAGAAAGCAGCGTTGAAAAAAAGTAAATCACAGAATAAAGAACGACTTTTCTCATTTTTCGCTTAACGATGAAGTAAGTAATTATGTTGAGCGTAAAACTTGAAATTGAAAAGACAAATTCCATTATGGAAGTGATTGCGATGAGATTGAGTATGAGCTTCTGGTTTGAGTCAGAAAATTCCTGAAAATTGCCAACAGAATAAAAAAGCACGAGACTTGCAAAAATTAAAAAGAGAAAAAAAGTCATTCGGATTGAAATTCTGAACGAGAAATAGACAAAAGAATCTGTTCGGTAAACTGTCTTTTTTTCCTTGATATCTCGTTTATTATTCTGTATCATATTAGTTATATA
>JAGHSB010000074.1 GCA_018066075.1 Candidatus Treponema scatequi | reverse complement strand
AGCCCATTCCATTGATTTTGCAATAAAATCATTTATATGTTAGAATGTATTAATTATATGAAGTTCGTTAAAAGTGGAATTTGCACATTTTTATTTTCCCTTCTCATGTTTTTGGGCTGTTCAAATGCCTCTCAGAATCAGAATTTCGTAATTGATGATGACAATCTCAAGATGACAGTCCTAAACCGTACTCAGACCCTTCAGTGGACCCAGGAACTCGAAAAAAACCGTCTGTCTCAGAAAATCAATTCAGAAGAGCAGACAAAAAGTGATTTAAAGCTTGGTCCTTTGATGATGATAGCTCAGGAAGGTGGAATTTCGTCAAACCCGGTCTATCCTGTGATTGACGGTTTTGCAAGTCTTGATATTTCAGATATAGATCCGGGTGCAATCAATATAATTGACCGTTTTTGCATCGCTTATAAAAAAGGCGATTCATGCGACAGCTTTATGAGCGAAAATTCCATCTATTCTCTTGCGCTCTTTTTATTTGATTCAAAAGAGGAAGAGTTTTCTACAGCTGGAATGGACTGGGTAATCGGCAAGGCTTTTGTAACTGAAAATTCGATTGAGATTCCTGTGAGGATGTTTAATAAAACAAAGTTTATCGATGTCAATTTTTTCATGAAGCAGGATAAAGAGAGTTATAAAATATTGGATCTTGAAATCAGTAATACGGGTGATGTAAAGAAAGCTTTAGGGGAGGCTTCTGATGGAAAGCAATAACTTAACTGGAATTGAACGCGAACTTGTTTTGCAGTATCTCATTGATGGAAACGTTCCTGTAACTGTAATTCCTATTGAAGAAGAAAAAAAAGAAAGTGATGACGAAGATAAAATCAAACCTGCATCTTCTACAATTTTTCCTGTAGCATTGAAAGGCGAACAGATAAAAGTTTTAGAACAGGGAATCATTCTTTTAACAAAACCTCCAAAGGCAGTAAAAAACTTTCAGACAAAAAAAGTCCGCGTAGAATTTTACTTTAACAGACTTGGACTTTATTTTAATACAGAGTTGAAAGAAGTAAAATCGGGCCTGGCTTTAGTAATTCCATCTGAAATCTGCAGAATCACGGAACTTGAAAAAGAAAGACCGCTCGATTTTTCCGCAAAGCTTTTTTACTCATGTAACGAAAAAGAAAATGTTCACATCGAGTGCTATACTCTCGAAGGATACAATTTATTTACAAAACCAATCTGGAGTGACGTTCCTGAAGAGATTCAGAAAAAAACAAAAGATTATCTTGAAGAATTTATTACTCACGCAAGAAAACAGGGTACTGCCGGAAACGGTTTGCAGTTGATTCCTGTATGCCGATATCTTGCAGAAGCAAAACCAAAGATGCAGGCTGTAGAAGGAAGAGCAAATCCGCTTGATATAATTTATGCTGACTACGAAAGAATTGTCTTCGCTTCTGATGTAGACTCAATGCATCTCGAAAGCGGAACAGAATACGCTCTTGAAATGTCATTCCCTCTGGAACTTGCAGCAATTAAAGAAAGAAAAATGTTTTTAACTTGTACTGTTGAAGGTTTGTATCAGAACGATGAAAAAACTTTTTCAGCTGCAGTGTGTAGATATACTTCTGTTAAAGAAGAAGATATTAGATTTTTGTATGAAAAAACAACAAATAAGTTGTTTTATTGATAGGGGAAAGGAGAATTATTAATGAAAAAGAAAATTAATTTTTATTTTTTGAATTGTTTTTGTGTTGCTGTGTTTTCTATTTTGAGTTGTTCGTATCAATCTGTAGAAGATGATGGTGATGGAACAATTTTACAGACAAGAGTAGGTCACAGACCCGTAGATATTGTTGTTGGAGAAGAATATCCAAAGTATACCACAGATCTTATTGATCATCTTTATATTGCAGAATGTAGTGCAGGAGATTCTGTTAAAGCTGCAATTGAAGGATATCTTTCAACATGGAACGTAGAAAATTGCGGAAAATTTAATTGGTATTCAGGTTCTAGTGGAATGTGGAAAGAATATATTCCAGAAGCAGAATATCAAGAAGAAGATAATGAAGTCGCTTATTTTAAATTTTCTGTTAAGAAGGGTATTTATTTTTTTATTGTAGAAGCTGTTAGTACAGATGGTTTAAGTAAAATTTACAGTAATCCTTTAAAAATTGAATGTGGTACAAAGAAGACAAAAAAGATTGGTTGGATTGTTTATAAAACATCTTCCGGTTTTGATGTTAAAGAAGATTATAACAGTAAACATGGTAACCCAGTAGGAATTGTATGTGATGTTGATGATAATGGAAATCCAAAATTATATATTTCGCTTAAAAACTCAACAGATCAATTGCAATTGTGTTTAGATGATGATGCTGAGTTAAGCAAGTTGAATTTATATTCTAAATTAAGCATTGTTGACGGAAGAAATAACTGGGAAACGATTTGCGAAATTGTTTCAGATGAAGATAAAACTAAATCTGGTAAAAGTTTTTATCCGGCATTTAAATATTGTACAGAACTTTCAAAAGCTGGAAATGGTAACTGGTATATTCCTTCAAGAGATGAGGATGCAACTATATATTATAATATGTATGCGATAAATAAAGGGTTAAATAAACTTCAAGGATTTTGTGATTTTGACCTTTTAGACAAAGATGGTGATTATTATACAAGTTCTCAGTACCCAAATACAATTGGAGGATTTTGGTACTTTGATTATAACGAAGGATGTTATGAGGATATTAGTGTTACAAGTAACTTATTAGTACGCCCGATTTCTCGTTTCTAAATAAAAGCAAATAGATTTATTAATAAAAAAGGAGTGACAGATTAGAAGTATTCATAAAAATGAAAGCTTTTAATCTGTCACTCCTTTTCATTTTAAACACTTCAAAAATAATCTGTGTTTAATCTGTGTAATCTGTGTTTAAATTATTTCTTTTCAATCTTGTCAAAACCACACAATGGGCGGAGAACTTCTGGTACTGTGATAGAACCGTCTTCGTTCTGGTAGTTTTCGATGATTGCGAGCATTGCGCGGCCTACAGCGATTGCAGTTCCGTTGAGCATGTGAACGTATTTGTTCTTTCCATCGTCGTCCTTAAAGCGAACGTTGAGGCGGCGGCTCTGGTAGTCTGTACAGTTTGAAGTAGAAGTTACTTCGCCGTATTCACCACCGTTGCGGCCTGGCATCCATGCTTCGAGGTCCCATTTTCTGTATGCAGGTGCTCCGAGGTCACCTGTACATGTGTCAACTACATGGAATGGAAGTCCGAGTCCTGTAAAGATTTCTTCTTCGATCAGGCGGAGTTTTTCGTGAATTTTGTCTGAATCTTCCGGGAGACAGTAAACAAACATTTCAACTTTATCAAACTGGTGAACGCGGTACAATCCTTTTGAGAACTGACCTGCAGCACCTGCTTCGCGTCTGAAACAGTGTGAGAGACCGCAGTAGAAGAGTGGAAGTTTTGACTTGTCTAAGATTTCATTTGAGTGGTAACCGCCGAGTGTGATTTCTGCAGTAGCTACGAGACAAGTTCCTTCTTCTTCGATTGAATATACGTTTGATTCGTTTCCACGCGGGTTAAATCCGATTCCTTTGAGGACTTCTTCTTTTGCAACATCTGGTGTAATGAATGGAGTAAAACCGTGTTTTCTCAATGTGTTGAGCGCATACTGAATGAGTGCCTGTTCAAGGAATACAGCGTCGTTTTTAAGGTAATAGAACTTAGGTCCAGAAACTTTTGTTCCGCGTTCGAAATCGATGAGGTCAAGAGCTTCCATGAGTTCTACGTGATCTTTTGGTTTAAATTCAAACTTGCGTGGAGTTCCAACCTTTTTAACTTCGAGGTTTTCTGTGTCGAGTTTTCCGATTGGTGCATCAGGATGTGCCATGTTTGGAATCTGGCGAGCTGCTTCTTCGAGTTTTACTTCTACTTCTGCAAGTTCTTTTTCTGCTACAGCGAGTTCATCTTTGATTTTCTTTCCTTCTTCGATGAGCTTTTTGCGTGTATCGTCATCGAGCTTCTGTTTCATTGAAGCTGCGTTTGCGTTACGTTTTTCCTGCAAAGCCTGGCGGTCTGTTACAAGTTTAGTTCTTTTGTCGTAGAGTTCTACAACGATGTCAGCATCTGCTTTCATGTTGCGGTTTTCGATGTTCTTCTTTAGAGCATCGAGGTTGTCTTTAATAAATTTATAA
>JAGHSB010000194.1 GCA_018066075.1 Candidatus Treponema scatequi | reverse complement strand
TCTTGCGAATTTGAGTATTTTTTTGTAAATTATAGACATGGCAGACGCTTCGGAAGAAACAAAATCGAAAATCCTCAAAAGTGCAAAAGCTGAGTTCCTGGAAAAGGGATTTACAAACGCCTCATTACGAACAATTGCGGCAAATGCAGGTTTAACCACAGGTGCAATGTACCGTCATTTTAAAGATAAGGATGCCCTCTTCTGCGCTCTTGTTGATGATGCCATAGATGAGACTCTCAAAATGGTAAAAGCTGGTGGACTCGAAAATCACGAAAATCTTGAAGATCCCATTGGTGGCGTCCATGCAGAAAATGAAAAGACTTTTGCCAATCAGTTTATAGATTACATACTTACTAACAAGGATGCATTCGTTCTGCTCCTTACAAAAGCTGCCGGAAGTACTCACGAAAATTTTCTGGAAGAAATATCAGACATTTATACCGAAAATGTTCTTTCAACCGTTCACTGGATGAAGCAGAAATTCAACGTAACAAAACCAATTGATGATATGTCCATCCATGTTTTTGCAACAGCAACAATAAATGCTTTTGCTGAAGTCGTTCTTCACAATATGGACAAAGAAGAAGCTGCTGTTTTTATTGGCAACATTCAGGAATTCTTCCACTTCGGTTTCATGCACCTTCTGGGTTTGCCTTGCGACTGATTATTCTTCAATCCATTTTTTTATAAGTCAATATTAAACTTTGAACTTATTGATTTCGTCATGAATTCCTTCAATGAGGCCTTTAATCTGGTTTACGGTCTTCTGTTCATCATTAACATTTCTTACCAGTGAATTACCAAGTTCATTAACGCTGTTTGAACTGCTTGCCGCAACCTTAAGCGTATTCTGAATTTTTTCAATTGTTTCGTTAAAGTAGAAACTGATTTTCCTTCAACGCCGGCAATCATAATTCCATATGTTTTTCCGGCATCCAGCCATTACTGCATTAAGCTTTACTGCAATTGAACTTCTTTTTTTTTATAACATGTATTTATTTTTCGCTCAGCTTATCCATATTCATTCCGATGAACAGCATGCAGTAAGCAACCAGGGTGGCCGCCACAAACATAAAACTGATAGCCTGAAATTCAGGAAAAAATTTGCTCACCGCTACGGAGCCAAGAATCATGCACATGACAAGGATGATTCCGGAAACGAGCCACTGCTTTAACGGAACTTTCTTTTCTTTTGTGCTGCCCGGGAAAATCTTTTCTTTTACATCCGAAAGTGTTGAATATGTAAACGGGTCCTGACTGTTTCCTTCCTGATTCAGGAACTTTTCTGCCTGGGTAAAAATCTTTACGTTTTTACGGCAGTCAGGACATGACACAAGATGCTTTTTAATCTACAAAGGAATATGCTGATTCTTATCCAGCTCCAGAAACTTATCCATTACTTCAGAACATTCATTTTTGGTAGTCATTCATCATACTCCTTCAGTTTTCTGTATAGAATTTTTTTTGCTGTGTATATGTGGGTTTTTATTGTGTTCACAGGAATACCTGTGATTTCCGAAATCTCTTCGTAGGTCATTCCAACAAAGAAATGCATTTCCACACAGCGTGCATATTTCTGGGGTAATTCTTTAATGGCAGAAATTACAGCCTGTCGCGTAACTTCCCGGATACTGTTTTCCTCCGGAGTTTCGTAAGGCGATGTGAGGATTTCACAATCTTCGTAGTTGAGGCTTTCTGTTGTTTTTGTTCGGGTTACTGAGTTTATGCCTGTGTTAAAGGCAATTCTGGTAATCCATGTAGAAAACTTGCTCTGCCCTTTGTAGGACCCAAGATTATTATAGACTTTAATAAATACATCCTGGATAAAATCATCTATATCACTCTGGTTTGAAAAAAAACGGCGAGCTATGGCATTCACGCGCTTTTTGTACAGATGCATGAGTGTATTAAAAGCGCTGGAATTTCCTGCCAGAGATTCTTTTACAAGAAACTTATCGCGGTTAATTACGAGTAAATTTTCTACGTGAGAAAATCTATTTGTCATTTGATACTATTCTGTAAAAAATTAGAAGCATTATTCCAAGAACCAGAGGAATGATTCCTCCTAAAAGTCCGTAAGTAATGCCGGAAATGATGATGAAAACAAGCGAGATGGAAAAACCAACACCTACAAGACACAGACCGGTTAGCAGTGAGAACAGTTTAAGGTTGAAAACCGGAGGTGTGTAAGTGTTCTTTGATATTCTGAGTTTGATTTCAATGTGTTTCCAAAGCAATGCAAAGAAAATGATGATTGCAGAAAATGTAATTCCAACATTTGGAACGATTGCGATAATAACCTGTGCTGCAGGACTTCCCATTTTTATTCTCCAAAAATAATTTATTTATAGAAGATTTCACATTCAAATGAACTTTCTGTTTTACCTTCTGAATCCGGAATATCACGTTTACCGACCACGATTATTTTATGATTCTCTTCATCAAAAGCACCGTACACATGCATTATTTCATTTTTTTTGATTTCTTTACAGAAGTTTAATCTAAAATCTGTAATTTCTTTTTTCTGATAATCTTCAGGCAGAAAATCCATTGCAAAATTTATATACTTTGCATTTGTCAGATGTCCGTTAGGATCAAGATGTGAAAGAAGAATTCTCTGGTCTCCTAAATGTTCCAGCTCTTCGGGTACTTTTATTTTACCCGGTTTTTTTCCAAAATCAGTCTGAACCTCTGATTTTATAAGGTATTCGAATTTATCAGGAGAAACAATTCTTCTTGTTTCAGGTTCAACAATTACCCAGAGACTTTTCCCTTGGACAAGAACTTTGCCTGAAGATGAAACAAACTCATAATAACGCATAAGCTGGAAACCTTCCGGTTTTTCTTCGCGCACTTTTACAGTCATGATTTCATTTTCTTCTGGAAGTTCATTTATATGAATGCTCGAACGGGAAACCATCTGAACATAACCGTCATCATTGAGTTTCTGTCTGTCCTGACCTTTCTGAGCATACATTTCAGTAACATTGTCTGCACAATATTCCATAAGCTCTGTAAGATGAAGCCGCTTATCGGATCCGCATTGTCCAAACAGAACCTTTGTCTCAGCACAAAATCCTGTACCATCGTCCGTGAAAAAATTCTTAAAATCTGTCATACTAATATAGACACAAACACTGGAAAAAAGTTTTAAATATTTTCATTTTTTTTTAAAACTATTTTCTATTTCGCGGTGTCTAATTAGTATATACATAAACAGCAATGCAGGAGATTATTGCCTCATGGAACTTTCGCATGAATTTTTAGTTGAAGACCGTGAATTCAAAGATTACGAAGACTTCAAAAACAACTGTAAGTTAAAGACTATTCCTGATTTTAACTTTGCATACGACATTATCGACCGTTATGCAAAAGACGTACCGGAAAAACGTGCCCTTGTATGGATTGATGACAACAACGAAGAAAAGACTTTCACTTCCGAAGATATTTCAAGAGAATCTAAAAGAGCTGCTTACTGGCTTGCTTCAAAAGGAATCAAGAAAGGCGACACAGTAATGCTTATTCTTCGCCGCCGTTACGAATGGTGGATCCTTATGCCGGCTCTCCACAGAATCGGTGCTATTGTAATTCCGGCAACAGACCAGCTTCTTCAGAGCGACATTGAATACAGAACAAACGCTGCTGATGTAAAGATGATCATCTCTTATGACAATCCTCACATCCAGGAAGAAATTGAAAAGTCTATGCCAAAATCACCAACTGTAAAAAATCTTGTAACAGTTGGAAAAGTAATGCGCGAAGGCTGGATTTCTTTCCACGAAGAATATGAACCGCTTCCTGCAGAATTCCCTCGCCCGGTTGGAGAAGCCGCAACTCACAACAAAGACCCAATGCTCCTTTACTTTACATCGGGAACATCAGGATATCCAAAAATGGTTCTCCAGGATTACGACTATCCTCTGGGCCACATCATGACTGCAAAATACTGGCACGGCGTTCTTGATGACGGGCTCCACCTCTCAATCGCTGAAACAGGTTGGGCAAAATCTACCTGGGGTAAACTTTACGGCCAGTGGATTGCCGGAACAGCTCTCTTCGTTTACGACATGAACAGCTTCAAGCCTACAAAAATGCTTGAAATGATTTCACATTATGGGCTCACAACTTTCTGTGCACCTCCGACAGTTTACCGCTTCCTCGTTCGCCAGGACTTAAGCAAATACGATCTGAGTAAATGTGTCCGCTTCAGTACAGCCGGTGAAGCTTTGAACGGCGAAGTTTTCAACAAGTGGCTTGAACTTACTGGAAAGAAAATCTTTGAAGGTTACGGACAGACTGAATCAACAATCATCTGTGGCAACTTCAAGGAATACAGCGAAATCAAACCAGGCTCAATGGGAAAACCAAACCCACTCTACAAAGTAGAAGTTCTGAACCCGAACAACAAACCGGTTCCTGCCGGAGAAGTAGGAGAACTTTGTATCCACGTTGAAGACGGAAGACCTTTCGGACTTCTTATGGGTTACCACAAAGATGTTGTTCTTACAGCAAATGCTTTTGACGGCGGAGTTTACCACACAGGTGACAACGTTTACATGGACGAAGACGGATACGTCTGGTTCGTTGGCCGTAAAGATGACATCATCAAAACTGCCGGTTACCGCGTAAGTCCTTTCGAAGTTGAATCAATTCTTCAACAGCACCCTGCAGTTCTTGAATGTGCCGTTACTGGTGTTGAAGATGCAAAACGCGGTATGTCTGTAAAAGCTACCATCGTTCTTTCTCCGGGCTACGAAGACAAGGACTCAAAAGAAATGGAAATCATGCTTTCAACATTTGCAAAAGAAAATACTGCAATGTACAAGTGTCCGAGAATCTTTGAGTTCGTAAAAGAACTTCCAAAAACAATCAGCGGTAAAATCCGCCGTGTTGAAATCCGCGAAAAAGACAACGGAAAAGACACAGACAAAATCAAACAGGAATTCTAATTGAAA
>JAGHSB010000211.1 GCA_018066075.1 Candidatus Treponema scatequi | reverse complement strand
AATTTATTCTTATCGCACTTGCTGTGTCTTTTTTTATTTAAAAAGTGAAAATTCTTATTGCGTAGTGGGGTGTGTTGTGCTAATATCGTGCTTACCGAAGAAATAACAGCTGTGGCTTAAAAAATAGGGCGGAGGCTTTTGGGCTTTCCGAGCATTTTTTTAGAAGGTGGTTAACAATGTTCAACCGCGAAGACTACGTATCTGATTCTGATTGGGAACGTTTTTTGGAATTTTCAAAAGACCTTGAAACTCCAAATATCGTTATTAACTTAAACACAATTAAGAAGAACTTCATTAAGCTGCGCGACTCATTCCCTTATGCAAAAATTTATTACGCAATGAAGGCAAACCCTGGTGATCCTGTTCTCGAAATGCTCGCAGAACTCGGTTCAAACTTTGATATTGCTTCTCGTTACGAACTCGATAAAATTTTATCTTTCGGTGTTGAACCACACCGCCTTTCATACGGCAACACAATTAAAAAACCACGCGACATAAAATACTTTTACGAAAAAGGTGTCCGCATGTTTGCAACAGATTCGAAAGATGATCTTAAAGCAATCGCAGAAAATGCACCTGGCTCAAAAGTTTACGTTCGTGTTCTCGTTGAAACATCACAGACAGCAGACTGGCCTCTTTCAAGAAAGTTCGGATGTCACCCGGACATGGCATACGACCTCGTAGTTTTAGCACGCGACCTTGGACTTGTTCCATATGGAATTTCTTTCCATGTTGGTTCACAGCAGCGTGATATCGGTCAGTGGAACGACGCAATCGCAAAAACAAAATATCTTTTTACATCTCTCGAAGAAGAAGAGGGAATCAAACTTTCAATGATCAACATGGGCGGCGGATTTCCTGCAAGTTACATCGATCCGACAAACGAACTTTCAATGTACGCTTCAGAAATTACACGTTATCTTTCAGATGACTTTGGTGATGAAATTCCAGAAATCATTTTGGAACCAGGACGCTCATTAGTCGGCGACAGTGGAATTTTAACAAGCGAAGTTATTTTGACATCACGCAAAAATAATACAGCACTCGCACGCTGGGTTTATGTCGACGCCGGAAAATTCAACGGCCTTATCGAAACTCTCGACGAGTCAATCAAATATCCGATCATCACAAACAAAGACAAACCCGGCGTAAAAGAAAGCGAAGTAATCATCGCAGGCCCGACATGTGACTCAATGGACATCATGTACGAAAACGCGCGCTACAAACTTCCAACAAACTTAAAGTCAGGCGACAAGCTCTACTGGCTCTCAACAGGCGCATACACATCGACATATGCATCAGTTGAGTTCAACGGATTTCCGCCATTGAAAACCTATTTCATGGGTAAGAAATAATTTGAGTAATTTATATCATCCTGTACAAATCGGAAGTCTCTCGCTTGATGGAAATTTATTTCTGGCACCTGTTGCAGGATATTCTGACAGAGCATTCCGCGGGCTTTGTATCAGGGGTGGTAGTAATTTTGAATATACAGAGATGGTTAGTGCAGAAGCGCTTACTCGCCGCAATCAGAAGACGCAGGAAATAATGAAGCCTGCTCCAAACGAAAAAAAATATGCAGTTCAGATTTTCGGCGGAACACCTGAAGTAATGTATGATGCTGCAACTCTTGTTCTTGAACAGACAGATGCAAGCTGCATAGACATCAACTGTGGATGTCCTGTTCCGAAAGTTGTGAAAACTGGCGCGGGATCAAGTTTGACTCGTGACGTTGACAGACTCTATGATATCGTTTCGAGCGTTGTAAAAGCAGTTAAAGACAAGGGCAGTGAAATTCCAGTTACAGTAAAAATCAGAAGCGGATGGGACCAGCTTCACATCACGTTCCGCGAAGCTGCAGAAAAAGCGATTGCTGCCGGTGCTAGCGCCCTCACGATGCATCCGCGAACTCGCGCTCAGGGATACGAAGGCCGCAGCAACTGGGATTATCTTTCTGAGTTAGTGGAACTTGTAAATCACCGCATCCCTGTGTTCGGCTCGGGCGACATTTTTAAACCTGAAGATGCAAAAAAAATGCTCGAGCAGACTCATGTCGATGGAGTAATGTTTGCCCGTGGAGCAATGGGTCAGCCTTTCATCTTTCGCCAGACCCGTGAACTTTTAGAAACAGGTTCATACTCTGACATAGATCCAAAAGAAAGAATCACCGCTGCCTTCCAGGAACTCGATGTTCTCATCGAAGACCGCGGCGAACAGGCAGCCTGCAAAGACATGCGAAAAAGATTCTGCGCCTATTCCAAAGGCTTAAATGGCGGCGCCGCCATGCGACTAGAAATCGTCCACTCAGAAACCCGCTCCGACTACGAAAAAATTTTTGAGCAGTATCTGTGATGTTGAATTGATATTGTGATATTTGTTTTGTGATTGAAAAAAATGGATGACACAGATCTCACAGATTAAACACGGATTAACACAGATTATGCTTGAGAAGAAATTAAATAAAACAATAAGTTGAACTCTTATCACTCCGAGAGTAGGTGCGGACTGAGAGAATTATATGAATTGAAATAAATTTATACAGCCCCAGTCAGTGTGCGAGTTTAAAATGACTCTGAATCTCTTTGCGAAGGTATAGAAAATAAAAAGATTTTTACGCAGTTAAATTCTGAAAAACTTAAATA
>JAGHSB010000237.1 GCA_018066075.1 Candidatus Treponema scatequi | reverse complement strand
AAAGAATATATTATCCAACATCAAGCCGTGGTAGCTCAGCTGGTAGAGCGCCGGACTGAAAATCCGTATGTCGTCAGTTCGACTTTGACCCATGGCACTTGCTGAAAATCGTTAGATTTTCAGCTTTTTTTTTGCCTAATTGTTTACTTGTTAATAAGTGCATTTTCTACTATAATATAAAGCTATGAAATGGATAATTCTTTATCGCGAAGATCTTGAAAAATCAGCTGTTTCTACACAGGAAATGCTTAAAATTCATGATATCGAAGCGACAATTTTACCAATACAAAAAGTAACAAATCTTGAAGATGAAAATATAAATTCTCTCGTTAAAAATGCAACACACTGTGTATTGCTCGACAATGCTTTATTGCTCGAGGATAGTGCTGCATTTTTCTATGGCTATCTTGTCGGCAGGGTAAAGCATTTTTATTCTCTGACAAATGAATGGTCTAAGAATATGGAATTTTTCAGTAATGTTTATCTCTTCTCAGGTGAAGATGCTATGCTCAAATCCCTGAAAAAGCAGATGCCAAACATTAAAGAAGAAGAAAAAACAAGAGATGCCTTTTCAAATCTTTTCAATGACGGAATCCCTTACACAGCAGACTGTTTTGCACTTTACATCACAAAAGGAAAACTCGATATCTGCCAGCGCTTTATCGATGCCGGAATCAGCATCAACTGCCGCACAGAAGACGGAACTCCTATGCTTAATGTTGCAATCAGAGCAGAACAGGAAGAATGCGTAAACTGGATTTTACAGCAGAAGGTTGATATTGACGCTGTTTCAAATGACCGCGGGTATTCTGCAGTTATGGACGCTGTTTGGAAAAACAATCTTGAACTTACAAAAGTTTTGATTGACCGCGGTGCAAACCTCAACTTTATCAGCCGTGACGGACAGTCCGTTCTCGTTCTTGCAGTAGGTGCCGGAAACTATGATATCTGTAAACTTCTTGCAGAATCTGGAGCCGATCCTGATGTTAAAGACCAGATGGGAATGTCAGCTTTAGAATATGCAAATCTCTTTGGTAAAAAAGATATTGCAAAGGTTTTACAAAAATATCATAAAGCTTAATTGTCGAGATTAAAATGAAAAAGAATAATACTCAGAATATAAAACAGGCAAAAAAAATAACAGTTGCTTTTGCAGGCGGTGGAACAGGTGGTCACATTTATCCTGGTCTTGCCATTGCCGATGAGCTTAAAGAACTCTGTAAGAAAAACGATATAAACTTAAATCTTGTGTGGCTTGGATCATCACGCGGTTACGATAAAGACATCGTAGAATCAAGTAAAGGTCCTGATAAAAAATGTTCAGTAAATAAGTTTTACGGAATTCCTTCCGGCAAACTCAGAAGATATTTTTCTTTTAAAAACTTTACTGATGTTTTCAAAATCGGTGCCGGATGCATTGCATCTTTCTTTATTCTTTTGAAAATAAAACCGGTAGTAGTTTTCTCAAAAGGCGGTTTCGTTTCAGTTCCACCTTGTTTTGCTGCAAAGATTTTACATATTCCAGTTGTTACTCACGAATGTGATTTTACACCTGGTCTTGCAACAAAAATCAACAGCCACTTTGCTTCAAAGATTCTTCTTTCTTATAAAGAGACAGAAGAATATCTTTCAAAAGAAATGGCTTCAAAGTCTTTGGTAACAGGAAATCCTGTAAGACCTGTTTTCTATTCAACAGATGAAAAAATCGGAAAAGACTTCGTTAAATTTAAATATACAAAAAAGACAAAGCCTGTTCTTCTCGTTATGGGCGGAAGCCTCGGTGCAAAACAGATCAATGACCTTGTTTACGAAAATATTGAATGGCTCTGCGACAAATTCTATGTAATTCATCAGACTGGAAGACAGAAAGAAAAATTTGTCGCTCCGGAAAGCGTAAAAGACAGCTACAGACCTTTCGAGTTCATTTATGAACAGATGCCTCATGTAATGCAGTATGCCGATGTAATTCTTTCCCGCGCCGGAGCAAACTCTCTCTGGGAATGTGCAGTTCTTGCAAAGCCTGTTATTCTCATTCCTTTGTGCGGAAGTGGAA
The DNA here is from genome assembly GCA_018066075.1 of Candidatus Treponema scatequi. Lineage (GTDB taxonomy): Bacteria > Spirochaetota > Spirochaetia > Treponematales > Treponemataceae > Treponema_D > Treponema_D scatequi. The sequence continues at coordinate 5,830 of JAGHSB010000237.1, read as the reverse complement.
CTCGCGGAGATCAGGTTGATAATGCGGAATATTTTGAAAAGAAGGGAGCTGCCACTGTTTTGACAGGTGAATATGTTTCTTCGAATGCTTTGAAGAATGCTTTGACAGCTTTGCTTGATGCTAAAAAGAGAAAGTGTTTTTCTGAAGCATGCAAGAATCTTTTGCCGCAGAAGAGAAGTGCATTCTTAATTGCTGATTTTATTGTTGAAACATATTTTAATAAATAAAAAAGTGAGGTAGTTTATGCCATTTGGTTTTACAGTACTCGATATCGTATTTTGTGTAATCATTTTGATTTTGTGCATCAGGGCTGCAATTAAAGGTTTGATCGATGAGTTTTTCGGTCTCGGAACTTTTATTTTCGGAGCATATCTTTCATATAGATTGATGCCATACTTAAAGCCATATCTTGCCGCCAGCATGAACGAAACACTTGCTGCAATCCTTTCTTTTGTTTTGATTTTCGTAGCAATCTTCCTCGTAATTAAAATCATTCAGCTTGCAATGAAATCTGTATTCTCAGGAGACATTCTCGTAAGCCTCGACCATGGACTTGGATTTTTCTTTGGGGCTGCAGAAGGTATTTTCTTAGTAGTTTTGATTTTCATCGGAATGAAGATGTTCAATAATTATTTTGATACTACTGCCATTCGTGAAGCAAGCGTATTTTACAAATGGTTTAATGTATTAATTGACAGTGCAGGAAACATTCTGGAGAAGGTTTAATGTACGACAATCTTTTATATCAGAGTTCAGCTTCTCTTTTGTGCGACGATATTGCAAACGACAGACTTCCGGGATCTATTCTTCTTTCAGGGCCTGACGCAACCGGAAAACTGACTGCCGCTTTGGAAACTTCGAGAATACTCTCATGTAAAGGAAATCCAAGAGGAAAGTGGACATGTACCTGTCCTTCGTGCCTTCAGCATAAGGCTTTAATTAATTCAAATACTGCTTTACTTGGCCCGAGAGACTGCAGTCTTGAAATCTCTGCATGTAAAAAGACTTTCTTAAATGCAGCAATTAATCATGCTCACGAAGAAGCTGCGCGCTATCTTTTTGTTAGAAGCGTCAGAAAACTTACGATGAGATTTAATCCTGTTTTATGGCAGGACAGCGATAAACTTTCAAAGATTTCAAAATACATCTCAGTAATCGACGAACTTCTCGAAGAAATTGATCCTCCGAGAGAACTCCCTGATTTTAACGAACTTTCTACAATCTGTGACAAACTTGAAAAAGAAGCTCTCGCACTCGAAGATGACCTTATGTACAATTCGATTTCAATTGCACAAATCAGAAACGTTTCTTCATGGGCTCATGTTTCTTTGGCCGAAGGAAAGAAAGTTGTAATCATCGAAAAAGCAGAAAGAATGCTTGAAGGCGTTAGAAATGCACTTTTAAAGATTCTCGAAGAGCCGCCTGAAAATACAGTATTCATTTTGACAACAGCAAAACGTTCTTCCGTAATGCCGACTATTCTTTCGAGAGTCAGAACATATAACTTTAATTCAAGAACAGAAGCTCAGAGCCACGACATAATTGACCGCGTTTATCACGAAAACTTTACAGGTACGATTGAACAGTATCTGCAGAACTTTTTGCCTGTGAGCCCGAAAGACATCTATCAGGTAGCAGATGGTTTTTACAGCCAGGTAATTAATGGCCACATTCCTGATTTGAATGAAATAATCAAAAACTGCAGCAAGTTTGACCCGAGACTCCTTTTCAGGCTGTTTCTTGAGTCGATTTACCAGATGCAGGAACCGGCTTTAAAGTTTGCAGCCGGCGCTAAGGCAAGTTCCCTTTGTACTACAGCACTCCGTAACACATGGAACAATGTAACAATATACAACCAGAGCATACTCGCAGCGCTCGAAAACCTCACAAAAGAAATTGCATTAATCAATAAAACAAATGACAATGCTTTGAGAGAAGCGTATGGCAAATTATAATACAAAGATTTCAGAAAAAATTTCAAAACTTTCAGATTCTCAGATTCAGTCACTTTTTGAAGCGATGAGCAAAGACAATCAGATGCTCAGCTCAATCATCAAGTCGCTGACATCCGGCGTTTTGATTGTCGACACAGAATGGAATCCGCTTTTTTCAAACAAGGCAATTGACCGCTTTATTCTTTTTAGTACACATCCGGATGATGCATCTACAGAAGGCCTCAAACTTTACGAAATCGTAAAAGATAAAGACATTGCTGAGTTTTTCAAAAACTGTGCAGATACAAACAAGACAAACGTTTCAGAAGAGTTTTCAATCAGTACATCTGGCGGCCAGGTGAGATTCATTACAATTACGATTACTCCGCTTGTAAATAACGACGAAGTTGCCGGAAGCATTATCGTTGTCCGCGACATTACTGAAAAACGTAATCAGGAAATTCTTCTTCACAGAATGGAAAGCCTTGCAAGCCTTACAAACCTTGCAGCAAGTGTCGCTCACGAAATTAAAAATCCGCTCGGAGCAATAAGCATTCACATTCAGCTTTTACAGAAGGCAATTGAAAAGGCGAGAAAAGGTGACGGACAACTTCCGGACGAAAAGTTTGTAGAAAAGTACATCGGTGTAGTAAACGAAGAAATTGACAACCTTAATAAAATCGTAGTCGACTTTCTTTTTGCCGTTCGTCCTGTCAGTGCAAACCTCGAACTTATTCATCCGAACGAAATACTTGCAAAACTTCTCGATTTCTTAAAACCAGAATTTGAAAAAGAAAACATTAATCTCGACATAGAACTCTGCAAAAACGACATCAGACTCTTGCTCGATGAAAAGCTTTTACGTGAAGTAGTCGTAAATCTTTCGCAGAACGCAATCTATGCAGTAAATGAAAATAAGGCCAACATCTCTCAAGGCACTGTTACAGTAAAATCTTTCCTGAAGGATGACAAATATCTTCTTGAGATTTCTGACAACGGATGCGGTATGTCAGAAGAGAAACTTTCAAAAATCTTCGAACCGTATTACACTACAAAGGCAACAGGAACAGGACTCGGGCTCACAATGGTTTATAAAATCATCAAGGAGTTCTCAGGCGATATTAACGTTGAATCAGAAGAAAATGTCGGAACAAAATTTATAATTTCGATTCCAGTTCCGCAGCTTGATAAGAAACTTCTTTCATATGAAAAGGGTGAAAAATGAAATTTACGCTTTTAATTATTGATGATGAGAAAAACATTCGCGAAGGACTCGGAGCTAATTTTGAGCTTGAAGGATATTCCGTTAAGCTTGCAGAAAACGGCGAAGAAGGCCTCAAGTTAATTTCTAAAGGCGACATCGATTTAGTCATCACAGACCTCAGAATGCCAGGAATCTCTGGCGAAGAAGTTTTACGCCGCGTAACTACAGAAACACCTGGAATTCCTGTAATCGTTTTGACAGGACATGGCTCAATTGATGCAGCTGTCGACGCAATGAGAAACGGTGCATACGACTTTTTAACAAAACCGTTAAACCTCGACCAGCTTTCAATGATCGTAAAACGCGCTCTCGAAGTACGCGAACTTTCACTTCAGCACAGTCAGCTCAAGGCAGAAGTAGAAAGTGCACACACATTTGATAAAATCATCGGAAAGTCTGCAGAAATGCAGAAAGTCTTTGAAATGATAAAAAAAGTTGCATCTTCAAAAGCTTCTGTCTTAATCACTGGCGAAAGCGGTGTCGGAAAAGAACTCGTTGCAGATGCAATTCATAATCTTTCTTCACGCAAAGACCATCAGTGCATTAAAGTTCACTGTGCGGCCTTAAGTGAAACTCTTCTTGAAAGCGAACTCTTTGGTCACGAAAAAGGTGCATTTACAGGCGCCGAAAACCTTGTCAAAGGCCGCTTTGAACTTGCCCACGAAAGTACAATCTTTCTTGATGAAATCGGAGAAATCAATCCGAGTGTTCAGATAAAGATTTTACGCGTGCTTCAGGAAAAAGCATTTGAAAGAGTAGGCGGTCAGGAAACTATTAATGTCGATGTCAGAATCGTTGCAGCAACAAACCGCAATCTCGAAGAAGAAGTTAAAAACGGAAAGTTCCGTGAAGATTTATATTACAGATTGAATGTCGTTCATATTCATGTTCCACCGTTGAGAGAAAGAAAAGATGACATTCCGCTTTTAATTGCAAAGTTTGTTGAAGAGTTTGCAGAAGAAAATGGAAAAGTTATAAGTGGAATTGACGCGCGCGCAAAATCTGCGATGTATAATTACAACTGGCCTGGAAATATTCGTGAATTAAGAAACTGTATTGAAAGTGCAGTCGTGATGGCAAGCGGAGAAGAGATTACTCTCGAAGATTTGCCGCCGACAGTAAGTAAAGCAGCAGCGGAGCAGTCGATCAGCATTCCGGCAAATTCCACTTTAGACGATGCCGAAAAAATAATCATACTTCAGACTCTTGCTGCAAATAAAAACAACAAAAGTAAAACCGCCGAGCTTTTAGGAATAGGCCGAAAGACCCTTCACAGAAAGCTCGAAGAATACGGTATTACTTCTGATGATGAAGATTAGATGATTGTTCCGCTTGGAATAGTTACGTTCTTTCTGATTACGACGATTCCGTCAGCAACATAGAAGTTACCGTAGTCACCATTCTCATATTTTTTACCGCTTACATTGATAGAACAGTTGTCACCGATTCTTGCATTTTTATCGATGATAGTTCTTGAAATGTGACAGTGTTTTCCGATTCCCATGTTTGGAGTTCCGGATTTTTTGTTAGCTTCTTTTTCATCTTCTGATTCGTAGAAGTCAGCACCCATTGTGATAACTCCGTCGAGTACAGTTCCACTTTCAATAATAGAACGGAGTCCGATTACAGAGTGGCTGATCATACAGTCTGTAATTACACAACCGTCACTTGCAAGTGTTGCAGTCAAATCTGCGTGGTTCATCTTACAAGGAGGAAGGTTTGACATCTGAGTAAAGATTGGTTCTCTTTCATCGTAGAAGTTAAACTTAGGAGTTACGTTTGTCAAATCGAGAGTTGCTTCGTAGAAGCTCTTGATTGTTCCGATGTCTTCCCAGTAGCCGTCAAAGATGTAAGAGTTAACTTTCTTGCTCTTGATTGCCATTGGAATGATTTCTTTACCAAAGTCTGGTTTGTCATTATTGAGGACTTCTTCCATTGTGTCTGCATTGAAAATGTAGATACCCATAGAAGCGAGGTATTCTTTTTCTTTTGCGAGCATCGGATCTCTTGCTTTTTCCGGAATCTTCCAGTCATCAATGTTGAGGTCCTTTGCAGGTTTTTCCATGAATTCTGTAATCTTGTTTGTGTCATCAATTTTCATGATTCCGAAACCAGATGCATCTTCACGGTTAACTGCTGTTGTAGCAATTGTTACGTCAGCGCCGCTTTCGATATGCTGCTGCATAAAGTGCTTCAAATCCATGCGGTAGAGCTGGTCGCCTGAAAGAATGATATAGTGTGTTGGTTTCTGAGTTCTGAAGTGAATGAAGTTTTTGCGAACTGAGTCAGCTGTTCCTTCGTACCATCCTGAATGTTCGAGTGACTGTTCTGCGGCAAGGATTTCTACGAAGCCGTTTGAGAAGCGGTCAAAGTTGTATGAGTTTGTGATGTGAAGGTGAAGTGAAGCAGAGTTGAACTGAGTTAAAAGATAGATTTTCTTAAATCCAGAGTTGATACAGTTAGAAATAGGAATATCTACAATTCTGTATTTTCCACCAAATGAAACTGCAGGTTTTGAGCGTTCTTTTGTCAAAGGATAAAGGCGAGTTCCTTTTCCTCCTCCGAGAATGAGACAAAGCACGCGTGATTCATCAAATTTTTTAGACATTTATGTTACCCTCCAAGGTTGTAT
>JAGHSB010000072.1 GCA_018066075.1 Candidatus Treponema scatequi | reverse complement strand
GGAATAGGTGTGAAAAAAATTAATTTTATTACGATTGTCATTTGTATTTTTGCAGCATGTTTAACAATCAGCTGTGGAAAAGAAAAATCAAAAAGTTCAGAAAATGTAGATGTGGTAAAAGTTGAAGCTGTAATTGAAACTGTTGTTCTTGAAGAGCCATCAGTAAAGTTTTTGAAAGCAGAAGAAGGTGACTGTGCTGTTTATTTTACGCCAGTAGATGATGAAGAGTCAGCAATATTTGAGTCAGCAAGATTTGAATCAGGAAGTGAAGTAAAATGTTTAAAGAAAACTAAAAAGTTTTTTGATTTTAAAGGAAAAACAGATTTCTGGTTCTTTGTAGAAAATGACCAGGGATTGAACGGATGGATTTTTGGAGCATTCCTTGATGATTATGTTGAACAGGAAGAAACTGGCCTTGATATGAAGTATTTGGCTGGTGGCTGGGAATCAGGTGCCGATGTTCTTGCATTTAGTGATGATGGAAGGGTTATAATGGCTGGTGCGTCAGATCTAAATGGTCCTGTGATACATACTTATAACTGGATTTGTACGGATGAAGACGGCGTGCTTATTGTAAAAGAACAGGGAGATATTTCTGAAGAGCCTGCTGCATGTCAATGGAAAATTTATGTCCTTACTCCAAACACAATGAGAATATCAGTTATGAAACCAGGTTATGGCGGCAAATCTGAAATTATCACTTACTCACGCAACAAATCTTTGGATGATAAATATTCGATAGTTGATTGTAATAATCTCGATGGCGAGTGGAATTCAGAGAATTGTATATTTACTTTCTCTGAAGACGGCACTATGAGCCGATATGAAAATGGAGAAGAAATAACAGGTAGATATTTTGTTATTGAGGGAACGAGTTTGATATTCAAATATCGTGATGGTGATGAAGATGTTCAATTAGTATGGCGCATTAAGCAACTGACATCAACTACATTTATATTACTTGATGACGATGAGGAACTTGTATTTACAAGATTAAAATAGACTTTGTAAAGAAATTACCTGCAAGCAGTTTTTCCTTTTGGCATGCATGAACCTTTATCTTGATGAAGCTCCGACTTCAAATGATCTGGCCGAAACCATGGGTTGTTCCCGCCAGAATTTATGCAGATTCTGTACAACGGAAAACACTTAAACAAAGCGAGGAAAATTAATGAAAAAGAAAACTATGAACGACGTTTATACAAACGAAGATTTTGCAATACTTCCTCCTGTAATTCAAAAATATCTTTCAAACTGCGGCTACAATTGACAGCAAAATGTTCGGCATTCCATTTCAGGGCTATGATTATTATTTAAATGGAACTGGTGGAATTAAAAGGCCGACAGTTTTCCGTGCGGTTTGGAATTATCCTGATGAGCGCTTTGTTTATTTTGATGGAAAAATTGACAGCGTGAATGGGGTAAGAGTTAAGTAAAAATGAAGTTTAGATTTTTGTTGATTGCAGTTTTATATTGCAAATAATCTAAACTTCAAAAATCTTAAGTTCGGGTATTACTTTTGCCATGTTCACAAAATCTGAATCGCAAGTCAGAAGCATTGTCTTATTTTCAATTGCTGTTTGTGCAATCAATAAATCAACAGTGCTTCTGACAGTTACGCCTTTATTCCTGCAGATGACATTTATTTTTGCAGCGGTTTCGTAAGAAGATTTTCCTTCAAGCTGATAAAAGTGGAACTGACTTAAATAGTTTTTAAGAATCCCATATTCTTTTTCTGATTTTGCACCCTGTAAAATTTTCTGATAAATATAATTATTTATTCCAATCGGATAATGATTTTCAATCAGAATATTCAGGGCATTTGTGTATTCATCTTCAAAATTTTTTAAGTAATTTATAAGAACAGATGTATCAATGAGAACCATTATCTTTTTTCCCGCACTTTTTTGTAATCATAATCATCTGCAAAAAGATCCATACCGCGAATATCTTTTATCTTTTTTATCTGACGGACTTCAATAAACTCGCGCAAGGCTGTGTCGATTAAATCTTTTTTAGTTTTGATTGAAGGCGCAAGAAACAGGGCTTTTTCTACTAGGTCATCATTTAAAAC
>JAGHSB010000033.1 GCA_018066075.1 Candidatus Treponema scatequi | reverse complement strand
TGATTGAAGTGAAGAGAGAGATAGCGCGGATAGCGTCATCATTACCAGGGATAGGGAAGTCGATTCCTTCTGGGTTACAGTTTGTGTCTACAACTGCGATGATTGGGATACCCATGCGGCGTGCTTCTGCTACAGCAATCTGTTCTTTGTGTGTATCGATAATGAAGATTGCTCCTGGGAGTTCTTTCATTTCTTTGATACCACCAAGGTTCTTTTCGAGTTTTGCTTTTTCCTTCTGGAGAGCAGAAACTTCTTTCTTTGTGAGGTTTCCGAATGTGCCGTCAATTTCCATCTTTTCGATTTTCTTGAGGCGCTGAAGAGATTTTTTGATTGTAGAGAAGTTTGTAAGCATACCACCAAGCCAGCGGTTGTTTACATAGAACATGCCACAGCGTTCAGCTTCTTTCTGAATGGCCTGCTGTGCCTGTTTTTTAGTTCCAACAAAGAGAACTGATTTGCCTGAAGATGCAATTTTTCTTACAGCTTCATAGCTTTCGCGGATTGCAGCAATAGTTTTCTGCAAATCGATAATGTGGATTCCGTTTCTTGAAGCAAAAATGTACTTCTTCATACGAGGATCCCAACGCTTTACCTGATGACCGAAATGTACACCAGATTCAAGCAGACTTTTCATGGTTACAACTGCCATGATAACTCCTTCACCGGTAAATTAAACCTTCATCAATCATCTGAACTGACCGGACTTTTCCTGTCAACTCATTGTAGAATGACTGAGTGGCATTTACCACCTGACTCTATTACACGTGACAAACATAAGTTTGCCCGGAAGATTCGGTTTATGCTTCTAAATCTACGATTCGTGCATAAATCCGGCACAGATTATTTTATAGTGGAATTACTCCATTACAGAATATCCCTGCGACTTTAAAATATCATAAAGCTCAAAAATAGGCAAGCCTACGACACCGCTTTGTGTTCCCTCAATCTTGGAAATAAAGCATGATGCCATTCCCTGGATGCGGTAACCGCCGGCAGCTCCGTGCCAGTCGCCTGTTTCAAGATAAGCTTCGATTTCGTGCTGTGACATCGGGGCAAAAGTGACTTTTGTAACTGAAGTTTTTGTTACGGTAGTCTTTTTTGTTCCGTTATATAATGCGATGGAAGTGCAGACTGTGTGAGTCTTTCCCTGAAGGCTTTTGAGCATTTCGTATGCTTCGTCCTGGTCTTCTGGTTTTCCATAGATTTTTCCGTTGAGTGAAATTACTGTATCAGCTCCGAGTACCCACGGAATGACCTGTTTTGGTGGAAGTGAATGTACAACTGCGAGAACTTTAGAGCGGGCGAGAGTCTCTGTGAGTTCTACCGGAGATTTTGCCGAAGTATTGTTTTCGTTGATGTTTGGCATTATAACCTGAAACGGGATGTTCATCATTTTGAGAATGTCCTGTCTGCGTGGTGAAGAAGAAGCTAAAATAATTGGTTCCATTGTCGTACCTCAGAAATGAAAAAGTGTTTTTATAAATTCCACAAAAACTTATGCATATATTAATTTAAAAAAAAACTGCCAGAATAAAAACATCTGACAGTCTTTTTATTTAAGAAAAGTAATTAGTTTTTCTTTTTGTCTTTCTTTGAATCTGAACCTGAGTTGTTCTTGAGCAATTCAAGAGCTTTTGTTCTTACAGGACGAACAAGTCTGTAGTCACTTGCGATTCTTGCGAGTGAGTCAATTACAGGTTTTTTGTTCTGTGTCTTTGGAAGAAGTTTTTCATATGCATCGATGATTTCGTTTGCAAGTGAACTTGTTGGGTTTAATGTTTCAACGCGGTCAGAAATAAATGCGATTGTATCTGTTACTTTGTCGTCATCGTTGTAACCGATTTCACCAAGTGATTTAACTGCAGCAGAAAGAACCCATGGTTCGTTGTCATATCTTACAACGTCTGTAAGGATATGAGCAGCTTCTTCTGTTCCAACTTTTCCGAGGATTTCACATGCTTTTGCACGGATGTCAGGGTAGTTGTTAGAAAGGCGACCTTTTGTTCTTGACTGAGTAGAAATACCCTCACCAGAAAGCTGGTTTAATGCAGCTACCATGTCAGGTGAAACGTTTCCACTTTCAGCAGCAGCATCGAGATACTGCAATGCAACAAGCTTGTTGTCTCTCTGATCTGAATTGGCCATTTCAGTAACAACAACGTCTTCGACATTGCTCATGTATTCGCTTTCAACTGATGTTTCATTTTCTTTCTTAGACTGAGCAAATACTGTTGCACCAATCATCATTACGGCTAAACCAACTGCAAAAAGCTTATTGATTTTCATATAATCTCCTGTGTATTTTTATTGTCTTATTATCGGCTTAAGAT
>JAGHSB010000171.1 GCA_018066075.1 Candidatus Treponema scatequi | reverse complement strand
ATTAATAATATAAGGGAGAAATTCTTGTGTGTCAAATACTGTTTTTTTTGATTATTCTTTTTAGTTTTGGATATATTTTTCACAATCGCGCGTATTTTATGTGTGGAGGTTATTTTATAAAAATTATCAAAGATATCGTAACAGCTTAACAGTCATCCCCACCTACTCAATCACAGGTTCGAGTTCCTGGTTTCCTTCGAACATTGAAACTACTTCGCGGTCAAATTCCACGTCAAGCATAGCTCTGTATGCAGAAATCTTGCTCACGTATGCAAGAGTTGATTTTGGAGTCTGGTTGTTCTTAACTCTTGTTACGCCTGCATTGTACATTGCAACTGCGATGAGATCATCTTTTGCAATGTTGCGGCAATAGCGAAGGTGGCGCATTCCGTACTGAGCAGAAACTTTTGGAGAGAAAAAGTCATCGTCTTCAAGCTGCGGAAAGCTTCTGTCGTTCAACTGAAAGAGGCCGCGGTCAATCGAGCCGTTTACGTTTGTATTTACGGCACCTGTGTGATAGCGGCTTTCTGTGTGAGCAAGAGCAAATGCTAGAGTCAAAGGAATGTTTTCTCTGTTTGCTGCCTCGAGAATGCTGAGGGCAACATCCCTTCTTCCTGTAACCTGAATGTAGAACATTTCAACAGCACCGCGAGTCTTTGGATTGCGGTACAAATCAAGACCTTTATCTTCTGAGCTTGCTGGATTAAGATTCAAAAAATCTGAAACATAAAGGCCGTTTACTCCAGAAAAGAATTCTGTAGAGTTATAGTTGTCTGTCAAAAAGTTTGCTGTGTAAGCAATTTCCAGAGCTACGTTCTGCGGAACTTCTTCCGGAATGTAATCAATACTGGCAATACTGTTGTCTTTGGCAGGGCAGAAAAATACGATACAAAGCCCAACAACGATCAAGAAAGCGCAAAGAAGAAAAGTGCCTGTTACAGTAGTGCGAAATTCTGAGTAATTAGAATTTACTTCTGTCATCAAAAAAATCTCCTGTACTTTCGGAACATCTTAAAAAAACTCACAAATCGGGTTTTCCGAAAACAATGGCACTATTTTTTCACAAAAAAATCATAAATTCAAGCAAATTTGATTGAAAAATGTTCAAAATTACCACATTTTATGCATTTTTTATGAAATCTTTGCTATTTTTTACGGTTTTTATACAGTAACTAGACCAAAACTACGCGATCCGAATATTCCGAACCGGCACCCTTGATTTTGTCGCTCAAACCTTTATCTGCAAAAAATACATACTGCGCATGCTTAACCAAAAGCTCATCCTGTAAAGTCATCACTTTTCCGGCAGCGCCTTCAGTCAAAAAATCCTCACGAATAAAAATGCCTGCAACACTAACGCAGTCTTTCACACGGCGTGCAGTATGCTTAACGCATGCAACATAATCACACACGGCGTCGTCTTCGCAAGTTCCATTTAAAATCTTAGACTTGTTTGCGTCATCAATTCCAGGAATGATGTTCAAAACTGCAAACTGTCCCTTCTCTTCAAGAACCTTGAGTGCGTCACGAAGGTCAGCAAGATATTCCTCGCTGTAAGCCTCGTACTCCGGCTCGATAGTTTTCTGTTCTATTATGATGTTATAGATGGAATTTGCCCCGCCGTCACCAATCGACTTGATGTCAGTCACATCAGTGAGGGTAAAATTTACTTCTGAATTGTCTGAGATTTTGTATAATTTGTTTTCTTTAACTGTAAAAATCGGATCTAACTTCATTGTATTTCTCGTTTTATAAATTATGGACTCAGGCTGACCAAATTCCACCTGATATAAAAAAAGCCTCTATGCAAGACTGGCATAAAGGCTTTCTCTTTAAGATGTCAATTAACTATTCAGTTAAAATCTTAATAACTTCTGCTTTGTCCTGAGTTTCAAGAATCTGCTGACGTTTTTCTGCGCTCTTAAACAAAAGGCTTACTTCAGCAAGGAACTGCAAGTGTGGACCTGTTTTGTTAACAGGTGACAAAGTCATGATAAAAATACGACATGGTTCCTGATCGAGTGAATCAAAATCAACTGGGTTATCAGAAATACCAATACAAGCTACCAAATCAGAAACTGTATCTGTTTTTCCATGAGGAATAGCGATACCATGTTTCATACCTGTAGACATCTTTCTTTCGCGTTCAAGAACACATTCGCGAGCAGAAGCTTTATCAGTTACTTTTCCTGCTTTGATGAGGATGTCTAACATTTCGTCAATAATTTCTTCTTTCGAGTTACCCTTCAAATGAAGGTTTACCGTTTCCGGTGTAAGTACAGTTCTTAAGTCCATACTTCTATTTTATGTTGTGTTAATGGTAAAGTCAAGTGAAAAAAGGGCCAAAACCCCATTCTCATGCACAAAAACGCAGCCACTTCACAGCCCGCGAATCTCACCAGTGCCACAAAACTGTTGCGAGGGCGTTCGAAAATGGCTGAGGTCTCGTAAAGTCCGGGAGCCATTCTGTATCTGCGCACAAATCCTGGTAGAAAAGGTAGTCAAAATCGTATGCGTCGATCAGGTCGCGGAGGTCTGCATCTTCTTCGTCTGTCACGAGGCGGTTTTCGATTACAGAGAGAGCTTCGCGTCTTTTTGCAAGCCTGTCTTCGTCTTCTTTAAATGGAACCGGCGTATACTGCGACATGAGCGAGATGACTGCCTTTCCGTCTGCATTTTCTTTGAGCCATGCGAGAGTTTCGGCCGTATCTTCGAATCTTCCCGGCAAAAAGAGGTGTCTTACGATGACGCCGCTCATCATTTTTTCTTTAGTGGAATTTTCAGCACCGCCATCACTTGAACAGCCCGCGTCGCTCGAAGCGCGCGACTTCTCAATTCCATTTACTGTTTTAATTTCAAGCGGATTGTTTTCAATCATCCATTTGATTGCTTTTGCTGCAACCTCAGGATAATCTTCTGCGCCGAAAAGTTTTTTTGAAACTTCGCTGTTGAGTGTTTTCAAATCAGGAAGCCAGACTGTTACAAGGCCTTTCAAAAGTTCGAGCGACTCGACTGTTTCGTATGCGCTTGAGTTCCAGCAGTATGGAATCGTTACGCCGGCTTCTCTGGCGGCTTTTAAATATTCTGCGATAAGTGGAATTACATGGCTGCCTGTTACAAGGTTTATGTTTTCTGCTCCCTTGTTCTGAAGATCAAGGCAGATTTTTACAAACTCTTCTTTTGAAACTGCTCTTCCCATTCCGTCCTGAGAAATCTGATAGTTCTGACAGAATGAGCAGCGCAAAGTGCATCCTGTAAAAAAGATAGTTCCGCTTCCGCCAAAGACAGTGATTAAAGGTTCTTCACCAAAGTGAAGGCATGCAACGGCTGCGCGGACTTCTTTTTTTTCACCGCAGAAACCAGATTTTTCATTTCGGTTAACGTGGCAGTTTCGAGGACATTGTGAACAGGAAGAATAGAAGTCGGTCATATAAGTTCCACCAAAATTATGAACTGGTTTCGAAAACCTCAACCAGCGTTTTCTAAAGTGCGTTTTTTTCTACGAGAGTTGACATCATCTGCGAGAGAAGTTCCATCGGGAGATCTTCGGCTTCGTAATTTACGGCGTCAGCAATCTCGCGCCAGTCATCGTTAGTGAGCGCATCTGTTTCTGAATCGTTTAAAAGGAACGCCTGCATTGCGCAGAGCTTTTCGATTGTTTCGCGCGAGATGTCTTCGGCGCCGCTATCGATTTCGGGATTAACGTAAGCGCGAGTCCAGTATTCTGTAAAAGTGTGCGGAAGGTCGCAGAGACCACGGTTTGAATTTTCAAAGAGAACTGAAATCTGTTCTGCAGTTTTTGTCAAATCGAGATGACCGTTTGAATCACGGTTGTGTTTTTTTATCTTTTCTATGTCACTGAAAAATTTCTGAATATTATCCATACGATGAATATATACTAATCACCTTTTCGAGACAAGAACAAGAAGCTCATTGCTACAATCCAGAGGGCATAGAAAACTATACCGAGAAGAAGCGCAAAATTTGCTCCGCCTATTCCGACGAAAATAAAGTTGAGAAGTTTAATTAAGAATTCAAAGAATCCGATTACTCCATAAAGTACATAGTGGAATAATGGAATTACGAAAACCCAGACAAACTTGAAAAGGTTTTCTGTCAAAAGACGATAATTCCATCCGATTGAAGCACAGAAAAGAAGTACGATAAAAATCATGAACGGATAGAAAACGCTTGTCATTACACTCTGCAAAATGATTTCTCTTGAGAAACCGTAAGCTTTTGCGTTGACCTTCATCTTAGCCATTGTCCAGAAGTTGACAGTATTGTTTCCGTCTGCACACTGAGCTAAAACATCAAAGTCTCCGTATGGCATTGAAAGGAAAATCTGATTTGGTCCTTCAATCTTGTTGTTATTTTTGTCAAAGTATTCTGGTGAAATTTTCTGGCCCTCGATATCACGATCAACAGAACAAAGCATCACATAAGGAACTGTCTTCCATTTGTCATCAATTCCAAGCTCAATTCTTTTTTCTTTACTGAGCATTGTTGAATCAGTTGCGAGCATCTTTGCATTTTCAACTGACATTACGCTTTTGAAATTTCCCATTGAATCAAAAGAATAAATGTAGACATCACGAAGATAGCGCACATATTTTCCAGCGCCTTCAATATCAATGATTCCGCCGGCATAAATGATGTCATAAGTTCCATCACTGTGAGGCAGAGAGAAATATACGTTCTGTGTTGTTTCAAATGCATCTGTATCTGCAGTTTCGTCTGTAAAGAAATATTCTTTTTCTACGTTTGTGCGGGCTTCTGCAAGATATCTTTTTACATCAGGATCTTTTTCATATTTTTCTTTTTCAATTGCAAGCGACTGGAATATGTAGTAAGAACCAAGATAATCTTCGTTTATGAATTTTGTATATCCTTCAAGTTTTTTTCTGAAGAACCTATTTGCTTCTGTAAGTTTTTCTGCCTTTGCCTGTGAAAGAATGTTCCATGCCTTGTTTTCAAGTTCTTTTGCTTTTGCAAGATTGACATCATTTTCTTCTGCAAACTTTACTGCAAAGTGTGCGTAATAATGTGCATCAAGATATTTTTCTTCATCAAAATATTTTTGAGACTGAGTAACAAGTTCATAAGTTGTTGAACCTTTTATCTTCTGAATCTCAACTGTATCAATCTGTTCTACAGGACCTGTACTTTTTTTAGTGGAACTTTTTTTAGCGCCTTTCTGTTTGTTCACTTTTACAGATGCAGCAAGTTCTGCTTTTCTTGCAAGTTCCTTTGCCTGTTCGTTTTTAGGATCGAGTTCAAGAACTTTTCTTGTGTAATAAAGTGCAAGAGCTGCATACTGCGGATTGTTATAGCACTTTGACTGATATTCGTTTGCAAGATTCATGTAATTTACAATGACTGCAGGTTTTTGTTCAAAGAAAGTTTTTTTCTGTTTTAACGAAGGAGTCAAAATATCATGAGAAAGTGAAAGTGCAAAAGTAAATACGATGCACAATGCAATTATAGGCTTAAAGTTTTCTGAAAGCACTGCAGAAAATCTTGCATGCGGAACATCGAGAGTTCCAAAATAAATTGAACATCCGATTAAAAATCCCGTGATTACTGCAGAAGGCAAAAGTTCAAGAACAAAAAGCCATCCGTTGTTTGCACGATAAGCCCAGATGTCATTTGCATTCAATATTGGAAGTTTAAATGCAAACATTCCGATGATAAAACAGATGAGGCTTGCAATGAAAGTATAGATCAAAACATTAATGGCAATTTTTTTCATTAGTAATCCTCAGCTCTTCTCTTCGGACCTGTAATCTTTGCAATAATTCCAAGAGCAACAAAAATCAAAATCAAAATAATGTTTACAAACACACAAAGAATTGACTGCGCACCATTAAATCCGTGCACACCACTCATCTTTGCATCAAGTGATGTTAAGAAAGGAAGATATTTCGCGTAGAAAGAAATTCCATAACACATACAATTTAATTTAATGACAACAGTAGTTGAAACAAGAACATAGAATGCATTCAAGAGTCTCCATTGACTTACATCTGAAACTGCAAAAACAAAAATCAAGGCAAGAGCAAACGTGCAGAAAAAAATCCAGCTTGCACTCGAAGCAGAAAATGCCCTAACGCATGCGTAACTGAGATTCTGCAAATCCATGATGCAGTTTTTCAACATCGGCGGCATTTCGACAACGCGCTTTACGAGAATGTCAGAAAAACCATCTGCCTCTGCAAATACAACCTGTTCATTGTGAACGACAGAAAATTCCTGCTTGCCGTTCTGAGTTTCAGTTTTAATTGCGATTCCTTCAGCTTTGTTTTCTGCATCGACATTTGTAAAATAGTAAAGATTGCCGTCTGCAAATCTGAAATATCCAGACGAGAGGCGCTGCTGTGTTACGATGGAACTGTTGGCTTTACCAGATTCAATTTTCAAAAAAGCCGGCATCACAAAAACCCACGACGCCACAGAAAGAAGAATTACCGTAATGATTCCAATCAACTTATTTTTATTTGAATGTCTGATGAGTGAAAGCACAAGAAACATCGGAATGAAAATCACTACAAGCGGCAGCGAAATATCAAGTCCAACCCTGAATGCCTCAAACGAGAACAGCGAGAGCGACTGCCCCACGACATAATTCATGCATCCCAGGTAAATCATAATGAGCCCAGAAGTCAAAATAGCACCGAAAATGCATAGCAATATATATGAAATCAATACGGAGAAAAATGTCTTCATTATCCTAATAGAATAGCACGGAAACGGGTAATAGTCAAAATGGGATCCCTGGTAATACGAAAAAAATCAATCTCGCGCAGGTAAAGAAGTGATAAATGTAACTCTAATGATTTCGCTCTCGCGGGAAATCACAAAAGTTCCGCAGCGTGCGGCGAGTGTGGGCGTAAAGAATAGAACCTTACGAAGCTCCACTTTTGCGATTTTCCGCTACGCGATATCATCGAGTGACCAAAGATTTTCACTTCTGGCTTGAGCTATGCAGTTTTTTGTCTTTTCAGGGATTCACATTTTGACTTTGCCCGTTTCGGGACGGGAGATGAGGACTTTCAACGATTACATCAACCTACAGACTCCCACCCAAAACCATTATCTCACCCGCACAAAAAGGGCCAGAAGGGACTGAAAAATGGGCGGCATAACAACAAGAGGACCGTTCTGCTCAATTGAATATCCTTTCCCCTTTTTGTGCGGGAGAGCTGTTTGGTTTTTTAGGGGGAGACTGGTGGGTTGGGCGCAAGTTATCCACAGTTTGTCAACACATCAACTGACACTATTTATACTATACATTAA
>JAGHSB010000119.1 GCA_018066075.1 Candidatus Treponema scatequi | reverse complement strand
AACTAAAAAGAACGCTGGTTTCATGGAGCAATGCATAGTTCTGAAGCATACAAATGATTGCAGTACTTTCATCTTTATTTTTAACGTTTACATCCGTAACAGTTTCAATTACATATGAAATAGCACTTAAATTATTAGATTCTTTCAATATAGAAAGCAATGGATAATTATCATTTGCATCCTTAAGATTAATATCAGCACCAGCCTTTACAAGTTTTTCTAATGTAGGTCTGTCTAACTCTGAACCATATTGTGTTAAAACAGAAAATCCTTCTTCTGACATTTCATTAAGATCATAAACACCATTTGCAACATTTGTCATGATTTTATCAGATAATCCATTTTCTTTAGAAAGATCATTCCAGATGCTTTTCTTCTTACCGCATGAAGCGAAAACTGCAGAGAGCATAATAATCCCTGCGATTAATTTGAGACTTTTTTTCATTTTTATTTTCCCTGATAGTTGATGAGAGTTGTAATTTTGCTTGAAGCGAGAACTTTTTCGTACTGGAGTTCTGGCAAACCGATTACACCGAAGAAATCAGTTACCTTTGCACCACCCTGCTCGATTAAATTACGGGCAGCTACCAAAGTTCCACCTGTCGCAATCAAATCATCTACAACGAGATAGTTTTTGCCTTTTTCGATATCAGATTTATGAACTTCAACTTCGGCCATTCCATATTCGAGTGCGTATTTGCAAGAATATGTGTCGCCAGGAAGTTTTCCTTTTTTGCGGATTAATACAAGCGGAAGTCCGAGCTTTTCAGCCAAAGGAGCTGCAAACAGAAATCCGCGTGAATCAACGCCTGCAATCGCGTCAATTCCAGAATCTTTATAGATTTCTACCATTCTGTCGATTACATATTTAAAAGCCTCAGGCTTTACAAATAAGCTTGTAATATCATAAAAAAGAATTCCAGGTTTTGGAAAATCGTGAACACGACGGATAGCTCCGTCAAGCATTTCAAAGTCTGTCATAATTTTTAATTTTATTACGCGTGTGAGATGTTGTCAATTATTGATTCAGGTGGAAATTTTTAATACGCATAAATGGAATTTATTAATACCGCCAGTTTTTTATTAAATCTTTCCCATTTCAGCGCGTTTTTCTCTTACTGATTTTAAAATGGAATTTAGTTCAGCCGCGTTCTCTGTTTCGATTGCATTTTTGATTTTTGAAAGTGAGCCCTCAAACGAGCTGATCATAGACAAAAGTTCTTTTCTGTTTGAAAGAAAAAGTTCTGTCCAAAGAGGTGCATTAATCAAAGCGATGCGTGTTAAGTCTTCGTAACTGCCGCCGCCGAATGCCGTAATCTTGTCGTCTTCTGCACTGTCTACAAGGCTTGAAGCAATAACGTGACAGAGCTGTGAAGTAAATGCGATTTTGTGGTCATGGGTTTTATAGTCAGTTTCGATTATTCTTTTGATTCCGAGTTTTGTAATGAGCTCGCGCATTAAACAAAGGTTTTCTTCTCTGTTTGATTTTTGAGGCATTAAAATATAATTGCGGCCTTCAAAAACTTTTCCGTCACTTCCAGAATAACCTTCTTTTTCGTTTCCTGCCATCGGATGACCGAGAATGAAATCGACATCATCGCGCCAGACAGACGACTGTCCGTTTTGTGTTGCTTTTTCTGAAGTGGAATTTTCTTCGCCGAAAATCTTTTCTGCAATCAAAGTTTTTACGCCTGAGATGTCTGTTACGATGCTGCCAGGTTTAAATGCCTCTTTGTGTTCAAGGAGGAATCTGAGTGTTGCTTTCGGATAAAGGCAGATGAAAACAAAATCAGCTTTTTCAAGCATCTCATCTGTTTCGAGAGGAGAAAATCTTTCGTCGATAATTTTATCGTTAAGAGCTTTTAAAAGAGATTCTTCGTTGACATCCATTGCAAAAATTTTTCCAGATGTTTTTTCGCTGTCAGAAGTCGCAGCCGGGCAAGTTCCAATTTTAAAAACTTCTGTCCCGCTTTCAAAAACATTCTGCTTTATCGCCTTTGCAATCGAACCGCCCATAAGACCAAGTCCGACAAACGCAAAGTTCATAGTCTTCAACTCTTTCATATTTCCTCGCAAATCAGGCTAGCAGCGTTTTCCATCAAGCTCTGCGTACTTTGGCAAAATCTTCATCAAATCAGCAAACTCTTCCGGGCGCAAACTCTGTTCACCGTCGCACAAAGCCTTTTCAGGATTATTGTGAACTTCGATAATCAAACCGTCTGCCCCTGCAGCAACTGCAGCCTTTGCAAGAGTCGGAACCATCCAGCGAAGTCCGGCTGCGTGGCTCGGGTCGATGATAACTGGAAGATGACTTTCTCTTTTAAGATATGGAATAATTGAAATGTCCATGCAGTTTCTTGTGTAATTATCAAATGTGCGGATTCCGCGTTCACAGAGAATTACATTTTCGTTTCCTGATGCCATGATGTATTCTGCGCTCATGAGAAGTTCTTTTACAGTTGCGCTCATTCCGCGTTTCAAGAGGATCGGTTTTTTAACTTTTCCCATTTCTTTCAAAAGGTCAAAGTTCTGCATGTTGCGTGCTCCGATCTGAATAAGGTCAACGTCATCAAAATATTTAAGCTGGCGAATGTCCATGAGTTCTGTTACGATCGGGAGTCCTGTTTCTTTTTTTGCAGTGAGCAAAAACTCGAGACCTTTTTTTCCGAGTCCCTGGAATGCGTAAGGACTTGTTCTTGGCTTAAATGCGCCGCCTCTCAAAAATCTTGCTCCGGCTTTTTTAACAGCCTTCGCAATTTCCACAACCTGTTCTTCAGTTTCTACAGAACA
Source organism: Candidatus Treponema scatequi (assembly GCA_018066075.1). Lineage (GTDB taxonomy): Bacteria > Spirochaetota > Spirochaetia > Treponematales > Treponemataceae > Treponema_D > Treponema_D scatequi. The sequence goes on along the minus strand of JAGHSB010000119.1, from coordinate 341 downwards.
AGGACCTGCGATTACACCGATTGTATTTTTTCCGAAAGTGGAACTTTTAACGCCCTCACCGCTTCCAACTGTAACAACAGTATTGTCCGGATGAAATTTTCTGCTTGCCATTTTATAAGGAGCTGTTACACGCTGAACGACATCAACAACTTCGTTTGCACAGATTGCGTTTGCGTCGAGAGTCGAAGTATCACCCAGAAGACCGAGAATTGTAGTGTTCTCACCTTTCGAAAGATGAGTTCCAAAACCTTTAGCCTTCCAGCTTTCGATAAACTCTTCGATCTTTTTTTCTTCTGCATTTTTCTTAAAAATAATAATCATAGAAACAACTCCAAAAAAAA
>JAGHSB010000188.1 GCA_018066075.1 Candidatus Treponema scatequi | reverse complement strand
GTGCAAGACCTGCAATCTTTCTTTTTGAAAGGATGATTGTATCAGAAGGATTCATCTCCTTTGCAACGATTACGGCTCCATCCGGAACCTGTTCGATGTTGAAAGGTCTGATTCCTAAAAGTTCGTTCAAAACACGGCCAAAAATGTCACAGATGTCCTGAGCACGTTCTGTTAAGTAATCGTTACCAGAGTTTCTGAGACGGCCGGCGTATTCTTCTGTCTTTACATCGAGAATATATTCTACATTAAAAGGATTGTCTTCGATTTCGTCTTTGAGTTCTTTAAGAAAAACAGGGTCATCGAGCATGAGAAGATAAGTTTCAAAAAGTTCACGCTGGATTTTGTCCTGCTTTGAGTCAGAGCTCAAAGTTTCGAGCTGGTTCTGAATCTTCTGTGATATTTTTGCCTTTGCTTTGACAAAGCGAGTCCATTCTCTATCAACGTCCTGGGCTTTGATCGGAAACTGAGGAATTATGCGCTGTACGGGTTCTGGAATGACAAAAGCCTTTCCAGTATTGATTCCTGACGAGGCAGAAATACCTAAAAAGATATTCATTCTTCTATTATAACGACGCAAAAAGATGATGTCAAACGACGGTTATGGTCTGGGGACTTGGGGAAAAATGACGGTCGGGCAAGTTCCACCTTATTGCACCAAAAATGAGAAAAACATATAATTAAGTTACTTTTTCTAGAGGAGATGACAATGAAAAAGATTATTTCAATCGTAATGGCTGTAGCTTTGACTGCAGTTTCATTCATGTCTTGCGGCAAAAAAGAATCAGCTGCAAAAAATAAGGTAAGCATCGCTATGATTACTGACTCTGGTGACATCACAGACCAGTCATTCAACCAGACAACTTATGAAGCTTGTAAAAATTATGCAGATGCTAACAAACTTGATTTCAAGTATTACAAACCATCTGGAGACTCAACAGAAGCTCGCGTTGCTTCTATCGATGCTGCTATTCAGGACGGATACAATGTAATCGTAATGCCTGGATTCTTGTTCGCAGAACCATTTGTTAAAGTTGTTGATGACAACGCTGACATCACTTTCATCGCACTTGATGTAAGCGAATGGGACGTTATGTCAGCTGCAGAAGCTATGGGTAAAAAAGACTGGAAGATTCCTGCTAACGCATTCTGTGCAGTTTATGCAGAAGAGCTCCCTGGATTCTTTGCTGGTTATGCTGCAGTAAAAGAAGGTTACAAACACCTCGGATTCTTGGGTGGTATGGCTGTTCCAGCTGTTATCCGCTACGGATTTGGATTTGTTCAGGGTTGTAACAAAGCTGCTGAAGAAATGGGAATTGCAAAAGACATTACAGTTGAATATGTATATGGCGGTCAGTTCTACGGTGACCAGACAATCACAGCTGCTATGGACGGATGGTATCAGTCACGTGGTGTAGAAGTTGTATTTGCCTGCGGTGGTGGAATCTGGACTTCTGCTTGTGAAGCTGCTGCTAAAACAAACGGAAAAGTAATTGGTGTAGACGTTGACCAGGCTGCCCTCATCAACAAATATGGTGAAGGTATGTGTGTAACATCTGCTATGAAAGGTCTCGGAGCAACTGTAAAAGCTTGTCTTAAAGCTGCTCAGAACGGATCATTCGCTAAAGAATATGGCGGACAGGTTTCTTCACTCGGACTCGTTTCAGGAACAGATGTAGATCAGAACTTCGTTGCTCTTCCTACAGACACTTGGTCTATGAAAAACTTTACAGCTGATCAGTATAGAGTATTGGTTGGTGATGTATTTGACGGAAAGGTTAAAGTATCTAATGACATCAATGCAATGCCAGCTACTTCAATCAAAGTAAATCAGTACGCAAACATCAAATAGTTAGATTTAACATCATAACGATTTGAGATTTAAAACCTGCTTTCATTTTCGGAGGCAGGTTTTTTATTTATCTGATGTTTTATAAGATTTAAAATTGTTTTTAAGATAATTCCACTTCACCAAAATATTTATCAAGAATTATTTCCGGTTTGTAAGAAAGTTTTGCGTGTCTGAGGCCTTCGACGTTCATGTCTTCTTCGCGGTTGATGTAAAGGTATGAACGGTTTTCTTTTGCAAAGAGATTGTTGATTGCAGCGTAGCCTCCGTTTACGGCAATATCTGCTAAAACTTTTTCAAAGTGAATGTCGAGTGTCGTGTCAGAAGCAGGAGAAGCAAGGCAGAATGCAGCAGGTTTTTCATCGATGTAAATTACTCCGCCTGTAAATCCGAATACATCTTTATTATCAAGAGCAATTTTAATGCTTTCTCTTTCAAGGTCGAGTGATTTTTCGTCAAATGCTTTTTCAACATCATTGCTTCTTTCAGAAAACCATTCGTCTTCAATTTTCAAAATGTCTTCTGCTACATCTTCATCCGGAAAAAGTTTGAATGTAAATCTGTTTTCATATTCGCGTAAAAATTTTGAAACGTGATTTTTCTTTTTGTGAAGAGTCTTGCCTGAAAGCGTTGCAAGTTTTTCTGAAAGGTAAATATAGTCTGAGTCGCCTCTGTTTGAGTCCCAGCTGATTTTGTATGCTGAAAAGTTTTCTGCAAAGCATTTGTCGAGTGCATTTTTCTGTTCCATCGTACAAAGACAGAAACGGAGCGGAGTTTTGTCTGAGTGAGTTTTCAATAAATCTGAAACTGCGTTTTTGAGGTAATCGTCCGGGGCATCTTTAAGTGGAATTGGAAAAGCAAAGCCTGATCTGTTGTCCTTACCGTTGTATTTTCTGATGAGGCAGTTGTTTTTAATTGAGATTTGAGTACGATATTTTGGTTCGAGCAAATAGATGTTTGCGAGGGCAGAATCACTTGCAGTGAGGCCTTTTGTGTTGAGGTTTGTTTTTAAGAATAGAAACTCGGAGACATCCATATAGATAAAGATAATAGCAGTCAGATAGAAATTCAAGAAAAATGTGCTATAATTATTATCATGAGTAATGAATTTGTAATTGAAATGCTTCATATCACAAAACGATTCCCTGGAATCATTGCAAATGATGATATTTCAATCCAATTAAGAAAAGGCGAAATCCATGCTCTTCTTGGAGAAAATGGCGCCGGAAAATCAACATTGATGAGTGTTCTGTTCGGTCTTTATCAGCCTGAAGAAGGTGAAATTAGAAAGAACGGACAGGTTGTAAAGATTAACAATCCGAATGATGCGACTGCGCTTCACATCGGAATGGTTCACCAGCATTTTAAGCTTGTCGAAGTATTTACAGTTCTTGATAATATCATTCTTGGTTCTGAAACTGTAAAGAACGGATTTGTAGACAGAAAAAGTGCTCGCAAAAAAATTATCGAACTCAGTGAAAGATACGGTCTTGCAGTAGATCCTGATGCATTGATTTCTGATATCACAGTCGGAATGCAGCAGCGCGTTGAAATCTTAAAGATGCTTTACCGCGAAAATGAAATTTTGATTTTCGATGAACCGACAGCCGTTTTGACACCGCAGGAAATTACAGAACTTCTTCAGATCATGAAAAATCTTGCAGCAGAAGGAAAATCAATTCTGTTTATTACTCACAAGTTAAACGAAATCATGGCTGTCAGCGACCGCTGTTCTGTTTTGCGAAAAGGTAAATACATCGGAACAGTAAACATCAAGGACACTTCAAAAGAAGAGCTCAGTAAAATGATGGTCGGCCGTGACATTGAGTTTACAGTTGAAAAGAAAGAATGCAAACCTGGAAAAGTAGTTCTTAAAGTGGAACATATGAATACGCCATGTATTCTTCATGGTGATAAACTTGGTGTAAAAGATGTCAGCTTTGAAGTTCGCGAAGGAGAAATCGTTTCAATTGCCGGAATCGATGGTAATGGTCAGTCAGAACTTATTCAGGGACTTACAGGTCTTATGAGACTCGTTCCACCAACAGATGGAAAAGAAACAAAAATTTCTCTTTGTGGAATTGATATTACTCATAAATCGATTCGTGAAAAAACAGTTGCAGGTATTTCGCACATTCCAGAAGACAGACATAAACACGGACTTGTTCTTGATTATTCACTCGAAAAGAATATGGTTTTACAGCGTTACTGGCAGCCGGAGTTTCAGATAAATGGTTTTATCAGACAGGATAAAGTTACAGAATATTCTGACCGCTTGATTGAACAGTATGATGTCCGTTCTGGCGAAGGAAGTAAAACTCCTGCACGCTCGATGTCAGGCGGAAACCAGCAGAAAGCGATCATCGCACGCGAAATTGATAAAGAACATAAACTTTTGATTGCAGTTCAGCCGACGCGAGGACTTGATGTCGGAGCAATTGAATATATTCATAAACAGATTATTGCTGACCGCGACAATGGAAAAGCAGTTTTACTTGTGTCGTATGAAATTGATGAGGTAATGCAGCTTTCAGACAGAATCATCGTAATGTATGAAGGCGAAATCGTCGGTGAACTTGATCCGAAAAAGACAAATGTTCAGGAACTTGGTCTTTACATGGCCGGTGCTAAGAGAGGTTAAGTTTTATGAAAAAGTTTTTTGAATCACTTAAAAGTAAATGGATTGAGTTTTATCACTCAGACAGTTATAAATCGATTGCTGCAGCCGTGATCTGTGCCGTTATCGGAATCCTTGTTGGATACATCATTCTTCTTTTTATCAATGCAGAGCATGCAACAAAAGCAATTACAACTATCTTAAAAAATTTCATGTTCTATAATCGTCCGGTTAAGAGACTCGAATATTTTGCAAGTACGCTTGTTAAATCAGTTCCACTTATTCTCTGCGGGCTTTCTGTTCTGTTTGCATACAAAGCAGGTTTATTTAATATTGGTGTCGGCGGACAGTACTGCATCGCAATTGGAATTTCTTTGTGGTGTGCGCTCGCATGGCACATGCCGTGGTGGCTCTGCGTTATCTGTGCAACTGTTGTTGCAGCATTGTGGGGTGCGATAGTTGGAATTTTCAAAGCCTTCTTCAATGTAAATGAAGTAATCGCGTGCATCATGCTTAACTGGATTGGTTTATATTTTGTAAACATCCTGATGGCAAATGAAACTGTAATGAATCTTACTCAGTCAGAAACTTTCAAAACTAGAAATATTTCTCCGTCCTCAATGATTCCGACACTCGGACTTGATAAACTTTTTCACAACAGCTATATGTCGATTGCAATCATCATAACGATAATCGTTGCGATTGCACTTGTAATCATTCTTGATAAAACGACTTTCGGTTATGAACTTAAAGCAACCGGATTAAACAAAAACGCTGCAAAGTACGCCGGAATGAAAGAAAAATTAAACATCATTTTGACAATGGCAATTGCAGGTGCTCTCGCAGGACTTGCAGCAAGTTTGTATTATCTGACAGACATTCAGCAGTGGAAGACTGCAGCATCGGTTCCTGCTATGGGCTTTAATGGAATTGCAGTTGCATTCCTCGGTGGATTAAATCCAATCGGTGTAATTTTTGCAGGCTACTTTATCCAGCATATTACGCTCGGCGGAAGTCTTCTTGATATGAGATATTTTAATCCGCAGATTGCAGATTTAATTTCGGCAGTAATCATTTATGCATGTGCGTTTGTTCTGTTCATCAAAGAAATTATGTCAAAGCGAAGAGAAAATAAAAAGAAAGATAAAACGGCTTTGGAAAATTCCACTAAAGGAGGAACAAAATAATGTTATTGATTCAGTATACTTTGATTTATGCATCAGTTTTAATTTTTGTTGCGCTTGGTGGAATGTTCTCGGAAAGAAGCGGTGTTATCAATATTGGTCTTGAAGGAATTATGGTTATGGGAGCGCTTGGCGGTGCTCTTGCATTGTTCTGGATTCCGGTTGGAACTCATCCGGCTCTGATCATTTTAATTACGGTTTTGATGGCGTGTCTTTTTGGAATGTTGTTTTCGCTTTTTCTTGCAGTTGCTGCAATCAATTTTAAAGCAGATCAGACTCTCGTTGGAACTGCAATGAACATGCTTGCAACAGCTGCTGCAACAGTTTGCGTTCGTTCATACAATGCTGCGATGTCCGCTGGAAATAATGTTTCCGCAATTGTTGAATATATCGAAAATAGAAAAGCTCTTATTTTTAAAATAGGCAACATGGAAGTAACAATTTATTCTGTTCTGACTGTTGTTCTTCTTGTAATTTCATTTATCGTTCTTTATAAAACAAGATTTGGTATGCGCCTCATGGCTTGTGGTGAACATCCGCAGGCTGCTGACAGTGTTGGAATCAATGTTTATAAAATGCGTTACACTGGTGTTTTGATTTCTGGTGCGCTTGGTGGTATAGGTGGAATTATTTACATTACTTCTGCCAATTCACAGTGGGATTTCATGTATGGAGTTGCAGGTTCCGGATTCTTAGCGCTTGCCGTAATGATTTTCGGTCAGTGGAAGCCTGTCAGAATTGCACTTGCCGCGATTTTATTTGGATTTTTCAGAGCGATTGCAGATGCTTACATCGGATTTGATGTTCTTGTTAAACTCGTTCCAGGTGAAACATACAAAATGCTTCCGTATATAATTTCGCTTGTCGTGCTTGCATTGACTTCGAAAACTTCTAAAGCACCAAAAGCAGAGGGAATCCCTTACGATAAGGGAAGCAGATAGGAAATGTATTTTTACGATATTAAACTTCAGCTCGGATGTCTCTTAATTATTTTGTATATCGTAATCAGTTATTTGCGTGCGACATCAAAGGGACAGATTAAATGCAATAAATATTTTGATGCACTTATGCTGACTATTCCGTGGGCTGTTGCGTTTGATGGACTCACGGCGTGGAGCGTAAATCATCTTGCAACAGTTCCGGATGGAGTCAACCGAATATTCCATTTGATGTTTTTGCTCTTTATGGATATGAGTCTTGTAATTGCAGCTATGGATGTTTGCGATACTATTGTTGGATTTACAAAAAAGACAAAGATACTTTTCTGTATTCCTGGTGCGGCTTCTTTGATAATGATTGTAGTTTGGATCGGTAAGCTGGACTTTATCAAAGGCTATATGACAAATTATTCAATGGGATTTTCTGCTTACGTATGTTTTGCATCAGTTTTGTTGTATTATGCCAGCATTATTTTCATGATTATTGCACGACACAAATATATTCCGAAAGATAAAAAGCTTGGAATCATTTCATGTATGACAATTACAGGTGCTGCTTTAATCATTCAAATTATTTTTCCTGAGATTTTAATTTCTTCTCTAGCAGCAACTATTTTGATGCTTGGTATCTACATTGATTTTGAAAACCCGGCAATCAAAAAACTTACAGTTCACAATGATAGAATGGTTGAAGGTTTTGCAACAATGGTTGAAAGCCGTGACAATAGTACCGGCGGCCACATTAAAAGAACAAAAGCATATGTTGATTTGATTTTGAAAAAAATGAGACATGACAAACGTTATGCAAAAATTTTAAATAAAGATTACATTACATGCGTAAGTAATGCTGCTCCTCTTCACGATATCGGAAAAGTTGCGACACCTGATGCAATCTTACAGAAACCAGGAAAATTAACAGATGAAGAATATGCTATAATGAAAGAGCATGCTGCAACTGGCGGCGATATAATTAAAAACACATTTTCAAATCTTGATAACCCGGAATTTTTGCAGATTGCCTACGAAGTAGCTCGATATCATCATGAGCGCTACAACGGAAAAGGATATCCTGAAGGACTCGCGGGCGAAGAAATTCCACTTCATGCACGAATCATGGCAATCGCTGATGTATTTGATGCAGTTTCACAGAATCGATGTTATAGAAAAGCTATGGATATCGATGAGTGTTTTGCAATTATTGAAAATGGAATCGGTAAAGATTTTGATCCGTATCTTGCAAAACTTTTTCTTGATGCACGAGAAGAAGTTACTTGGCTTGTAAACAGTAATTAGTAAAAAGATAATCAAAGAAGTTCACGAAGAATCAGAAAATAAAATCGATTTGTTTCTTGAGAAAATTCCATATGTTAAAAAAATGGATTATAGATGATTATGCTTATACAAAACGGGTCGCGATGTTATTTTAACCAGATTGAATCAAGGTATGCAAAACGTTTTGTAAGCCATCCTTTTAAATAGTCTGCAGCTTGTCTTTGTGTTTTGCATGAATAAGATATTTCATTTAATTCATTTTTAACATCTTCACTGTTTCCGATGTGGTTCCATCTTTCCTGATCTTGTTCAAATGCTTTTGAATAATTTTTCGAAACAAAATCAATGTTGGCATTAAGTTTTGCAAGACATTTTTGTGAACTAATTTTTCGCCATTTAGCTTTAACTGCTTTCTGAAACCAGTCCTGACTGGTGAAAATAATCAGCCATGGATTTGCATATTTTTGTTCAACAAAGTTGTAATCATAAGCTAAGACACCAGCATACAGTCCTTTGCCGTCAATGCAATGTCTTTTGTTTCCCATAGTTGAATCAAAGTCCCATGGTGCTTCAAATCTTAATTTCTTTGAACCTTCTGGCCCCATATCAAGACTTAAATAAAAACTTGAATGATAAATATCAGGATCGCAGGTTACTTCTGCGATTATATATGCGTCAATTAAAGAATCAATATCTACAACTTTTGAAACACAATCATAAATATTAGTTGCGTTTGATTTTACAAGTTTTGAATTATTTGCATCAAATTCGAGAAAGTTGTTGTTGTAAACAGCTTCGTAACAGATTTTCCATAAGTTGTTCATGTATGAAGATATAAATTTATTTTGTGATTTATTTGTAATTTTACTTTTAATTGTGTATCCCGGATTTAAATCCTGAGCCACTTTGCCGTTGAAATCTTTAACTGGTCCGCAGTAATCAATTGTAAAAACATTTTTTTCTTCATAGATATAATATGCGTCAAATTCCATTAGATAACCAATGTCTGTACCTTTATATTTTTTTGCAGGTTCTGTAATGTTTACTCTGTCATTACAAACTTCCTGGAGCTCTGCTACAACATAAACACCCCAGTATTCATCATTGATGTAAACTTCGGCAAGTTTTGTATCACTTGCATAAAGTGGTGAAATCATTTTTGCAAAAGATAATGCAGTAGGATCACGCATGTAAGACCAGTCTTTGTGTTCGCTTAAAAGAAGCCAGTCTTTATTTTTTTGTCCATTGTTCATTCCGAGAAGAGGCTGTTTTTCTGTAAAACGGATTCTCAGTGGTTTTTTATCATAAGATGTTGTCCAGTTTCCGCGGACTTTAACTTTTGCAGAAACAGAATCGTGTGTTTTTTGATTTTTCTCATTGAAAACAGTAATTGTACATTCTTCGTTATAAGGAGCAGGATCATTTCTGATGTCTCCCCATGTTTTTCTCATTTTAGTTACGACTTCAGAAACAGGTTTTGTTACAAAATCGTTATTTTTTGATTTTGAATAGATTTTGATTATCGGCATTGTCTGAGCAAAAGATGAAAATAATGCCATTGATAAAATTGCTGCTATTAAAAATTTTTTCATTGTCTTTCTCCTATATTGTTTTAAATTATATTGTGGAATTTGTACGGACGCAATGTTTTTTTTAATAGAAGTTTGATATAATTAAGTTTAGGAGTGAAGGTTGGCTGTAGAAGTATTTAATCGCGTAGAACAAAAATATCTGCTTTCTCAAGAAGATTTTGATGTACTTTTGCCATTGTTAAATCAACATATGAATCCTGATGCTTATAATGCAGATGGGAAAGGCTACCTGATTTCGAATCTTTATTTTGATACTTCTTCTGATGAATTAATAATTAAAAGTCTTGAAAAACCGGCTTATAAAGAAAAACTTCGACTCAGAAGCTATGGGCAGGTTAAAGATTTTTCTGAAACAGTATATCTTGAAATTAAAAAAAAGTTTGACGGAGTAGTTTATAAAAGACGAACGCAGTTAACATTACGACAGGCTTATGATTTTATTCAGGGGAGAGACATTCCACGGGATGATGAAAAAATTAATTATCAGGTTTTGGAAGAAATTAAAAATATGATGCTCCGTTATGAACTGAAACCTAAAGTTTTTATTGCTTATGAAAGACTCGCTTTCTTTTCAAAGACAGATTCGGATTTTAGGCTTACACTTGATAAAAATATTTTAACAAGACGAAATGATTTAAAACTTGAATCAGAAATATATGGTGAAAAACTTTTGAAAGACGGCGAATGGATTATGGAAGCAAAGGCTTTTAAAAGTTTTCCGCTTTGGTTTGCGCATTTTCTGACTAAAAGAAAAATATACAGAACTTCATTTTCAAAATATGGAAATGAATTTACAAAATATAAAACTAGTGGCAGTGTAAAAACTGATATGGAGAAAAATTATGAATTTTAGTGAATTGTTTTCAGTAGGTGCAAAAGATATTGAAATTCTTTTTAACATTGTTGTTGCGCTTGTTTCCGGGATTATTATTGTTTTGGGATACAATCTTTCAAAACAGAAAAAGGGAGTATCAAAAAGTTTTGTTGCGACAATACTTCTTTTGCCTATGGTTGTGGTTGTAGTAATTCCACTTATTGCAACAGATTTGAAAAAAGCACTGTCGCTCGCCGGAATATTCGCGCTTGTCAGATTCCGTTCGATACCAGGTGATTCAAAAGATATTTTTTATATTTTCTTTACACTTGCAGTAGGCGTTGCAATTGCATTGAATTATTATCTTGTTGCAGCAGTTCTTATACTTGTGGTTTCTGTTATTTTTATTCTTGTAAACAGATTTATGAAATTTTCAGATGATCAGCTTTTGAAAATTACTATTCCAGAAGATATGAATTATAATGGTGCCTTTGATGATATCTTTGCAAAATATTTTACAAAAGCAGAATTAAGTGATGTAAAAACATCTAATATGGGAACTTTGTTTATAGTTTCATATTCAGTTCATATGAAGGACGAGGCACAGGCAAAAGAAATGATTGATGAAATTCGAACTCGTAATGGAAATTTAAATGTCGTTCTTCAGATGGATCCTGAGTTGTATATGAAATTATAATTAAAAAAATTAAGGGAATTTCTTTATGTACGATCTTATTAAAGTTGGTGAACATAGTTTTTATATGGCGTGTCCTGCGAAAGTTGGAATTGTAAAAATCAGTGACAGCGATGTTGTGCTCATTGATTCTGGCAGCGACAAAGATGCTGCAAAAAAAGTTAAAAAGATTTTAGATGAACAGAACTGGAACTTAAAGTTAATTTTCAATACACATTCACACGCAGATCACACAGGTGGAAATCAATATCTTCAGAATCTTACCGGCTGTAAAATTTACGCTCCTGGAATTGATGCTGCCGTTGCACAGAATCCGATTCTTGAACCTGTAATGCTTTACGGCGGATTTCCGATGAGCGATCTCAGAACAAAATTTCTTCTTGCAAAAGAATCGAATGTTGAAAAACTTACTGATGATGTTATGCCAGATGGAATGGAAATAATTAAATTTCCTGGTCACAGTTATGACATGGTCGGATTTAAAACTAAAGATAATGTTGTTTATCTTGCAGATACACTTGCAAGCGAAGATACTCTAGAAAAATATCACATCATTTTTGCATACGATGTAAAAGAATATTTGAATACGCTTGAAATGATTAAGACAATGAAAGCAGATTGTTTTGTTCCGTCGCATGCAGAACACACGAGCGATATAGTTCCACTTGTGCAGAAAAATATTGATAAGACCTACGAAGTAATTGAAAAGATAAAATCGATTTTGCAAATTCCACTTACATTTGAAAATCTTCTTGCAAAAATTTTTACAGATTATAATCTTATGATGAATGCTGCACAGCACTCTCTTGTCGGAAGCACTGTGCGTTCGATTTTAAGTTATCTTAAAGATGAAGGTCAGGTGGAATTTCATTTTGAAAACAACCTGATGATGTGGAAGAAAGCTTAAGGTTAATCTTCTGAGTTATTTATTTCGTTATAGCCCAAATGTTCGAGAATTCTTAATTCTTGATCAGTTAATTCAACTTCTTCTTTAGTTAAACCTCTGTCAGTATAACCGATAGCTTTTTCAAATGCGAATCTTTTGTTAAATTCTGGAATGTGAACACCGTGATGGGCATAAACTAAATCACCAATAAGTTCGCGGTATTCAGGTTCAATTGCGTATAAATACCAGCCATCAAGGTCGATTGAATCGCTTGATATAACTTTTTCATCAACCATTTTACATATTCTGGTAAATAAATCGCTTTCTGTTAATGGCACGTCTTTATAATCATATTCAGCCGGGTAAAACGCATCACTTAATAAATATCTTTCTTCTGTGAGCGACTTGTAAATTCCATCATCAATTTTTATGTAAACATCTAATAAATCATTGAAATCAAGCGATCCAAATGAAGGATCTTTCCCACTGCCTGTAAAAATAAAATTGCCGGCTTCATAGCACCACCAGGGAGTAGATAAGTCCAGTTCGTGCCAGTCAATATAGTAATTTTTTTCTTCGTCAGAGAGATTTTCATAATTTGAAAGTTCATAATTATAGTTTTCTAAAAGTCTGTCATAATCAGAGTCGGTTACATTGTATAATTTTCTACTTCGATAACAAGCTTTGTATTCAAATTGATTTATTGACTTTAATTTTTTTATAATTTTTTCTGCAGAATATTGCTCGTAAAATTCATTTGATTCTGTTAATTC
>JAGHSB010000151.1 GCA_018066075.1 Candidatus Treponema scatequi | reverse complement strand
GCCGGAAGCTTTGTAGGAAGCAAAACAATCATCAGTGGCAATGTATTGAATATACATGCCCAGTTTGGAAGAGGTGTTTTTCCTGTTACAATCATGATAAGCAGTGTGATTAAAAAAGCTGCCAGACTTAAATACCCAACTACCATTGTAGCAATAGTCTTAAATTGAAATTCAAGTGCAACCGTTCTAGCCTCATCTGTTCTCCCAAGTCTGACATACAGCCATTCTACAAGACCGCAGATAATATGATGAACAACCATTGGAATCAGAAAGATAACTGCTGATACATACATGATTACAGATGCTGTCTTAGAAAATTCTTCCATCCATTTGCTCAGTTCTAAATATCCGAAACCAAAGGCTGTAATTGAAAATACTCCTAGCATAATTGAAATCATTGGCCATTTCAAAGGCAGGCTTTCAAACTCTTTGTTCATCAAGCTGGCATCTTTTAAAACACCTTTTAAATCCATCCTTCCTTTTGGCGAATAAGTTAGCAGACAGTCGCAGACACCACAAAGTACATGTCCAATAAATGCAATAAGTAATATAGCTTTTAGCATAAAACACCTCTATTTCAAACTCAGAATAATAAGCATGGGGTAATTCCAGCTGTTGTTCTCATAGTTTTGTCACCTGTAGATTTCGAGGATTTTGAACATGCTGAAAAAGACAGTATGCAAAATGCGCAGAACTTAATTCACCTGCCAGTTTTGCAGCCAGCACAGCATTTTCAATAATGATATTTTTCTGGGCATCCATACTTTCTGAACCCATATGCTCCTTTACATATTTCATCAGATATTCAGTAATGGCTTTTCCGCGAACGTTATCTTTCTTGCTGCACTCAATAGCTTCATCAATAACCTTATTCATCTGGACTGCATCAACGGCATATTCTTTAGAAACAGGATTCATGAGAATCATTCCGGTTTCAATATTCAAGTCATTTTTAATCTTGTAAGCTTTTGCTACTTCACTGACTGAATCCATTTTGCATGGAAGTTTGATTCCGCTTTCGATTGCCATGTAGGCAGGCATTTCATCTGTTCTGTATCCCATGACAGGAACCGATTTTGTTTCAAGATATTCCATCGTGAGATTCAGATCCAAAATCGATTTTGCACCGGAACACACTACAATTACATTTCTGACTGCAATTTCTTCAAGGTCGGAAGAAATATCCATTGTAATTTCAGCACCTCTATGAACGCCACCCATTCCACCACCGGACACAACAGGAATACCTGTAAGCTCTGCAACAGCAATTGTGGCCGCAAGAGTCATTACGCCATATTCTCCTTTCGTAAGAATAAGAGGGATTTCTCGTCTTGAAGCCTTTGCCATTGTTCCCCGGCGTTTTCCGTAATCATCAAGTTCTTCATCAGACATTCCCACTTTGATTTTGCCATTCATTATGGAAATATAGGCAGGAACAGCCCCGGCCTTTCTGACTTCTTCACTCACCTTTTTTGCAGTTTCAACATTTTCAGGATATGGAATGCCGGCAAATGTCGCGCCCGTTTCAATTGCAACTACAGGTTTGCTGTTTTGCAAAGCGTCTGATACTTCTTTTGAATATTCAATGTATTTGGATTTTTTCATAAATATTTACAAGTCCTCTTTTTTACTTTGTGTTATACAAGATTTCAGCTTTTACCTATGAATCTCATCAGCTGTATTTATTGTTGATTAAATTATTTTCCATTCTTGAAATGATTTTGTAAACAGTGCGGATTTCATCTTCTGAAATACCTATGAACAGAAGTTCCATAAAAGCCTCTTCTTTCTGGGAATAATGTTCCCCCATTTTATGGGC
>JAGHSB010000108.1 GCA_018066075.1 Candidatus Treponema scatequi | reverse complement strand
ATTATATGTGTAATTATAACAAAAAAATCAACATTTTACTATGTTTTTGTTTAGCGTTTTTATCTGCCGGACTTTTTGCAGAAGAAAAAGTTTTGACTTTAGGTGGAAAAGACGGCTGGCCTTCTTTCGCTTACAATGACGGCGTAACTTTTACAAAAGGACGCTTTGGATATAATGCCGTTACTTTAGCAACAAACCATAGAAAAGCAAACGACAATACAGACCTTCTCCTTGATTTTGAAAATTCTTCGATGAAAGATGTTTCAAGAAACTATGAAGTTGTTAAAAACGATCTCGTTAAACTTGATGAGAGCGTTATGGGACACGGGGCTGCATTGAGCCGTGGACGCGGAAATGGAATTACATTAAAAGGAAATCCCGGAACAATTTTTGGAACAGAAGGAAACCCGGGAAGCTTTGCAATTGAGTTCTGGATCAAACCGTCTGTTGCAGAAAACGGAGAAATTCTTTTTTCATGGACTTCATCTCGTACTATAAATAATTATGTAATTTATCAGATGATCATGGCTTCATTTGCAAACAGCCGCATTCAGTGGAATTTCAAAAACATTTTCGACGGTTATACAGCAAACAAAGGCGAAGTAGTACTCACAAGCTATTCAACAATCGTTCCAGACAAATGGTCACATCATGTGCTTGTTTTCAATGAAGAAACAGGTCTCATTGAATATAAAATTGACGGCAGAACAGAAGATTTGAAATACCTCACAGACTCTGGTCACGAATATGGAACAATCTTTCAGCCTGTACTCGGACTTCCGAACAACATCACAATCTGTAAATCTTATACAGGATGCATCGATGACTTCAGAATCCTTCACTCGCTTTCAAGTGATGTAAAAACTGGCGTCGGTTACAATACAGAAAGCATTTCTTCTATCTCAAGTGAAAGATATGACACTTACAAAGTTACAGGTGCAAAATTCATCACACAGCCGACTTTGACTGTTCCTGGTGCAATAATCGAAAAAATTGAAACAATCCAGAATGTTCCGTCTCAGACAGAAATCAGATACTACATCAGAACAGGGGACAACTTTTTTGGCTGGACAGAAAACGAACCACAGTGGATTTCTGTTAAACCTGGCCAGGAATTGAAAAACGTAAGCGGAAAATACTTTCAGCTTGCCTGTGAACTTTATCCTGACGGAGGCGGAAGACAGTCTCCTTCAGTTACAGAAATCAAGCTTACATACTATGAACCGCCGCTTCCACTTGCTCCGGCAAAAATCAAGGCTGTTGCAGGTGACGGATGCGTTGACCTGACATGGAGTTTCTCTCTTGACGATACTACTGCAGGTTATTATGTTTATTATGGAACAAGACCAGGCGAATATCTCGGCCTGGAATGCTTTGAGGGTTCTTCACCGATTAAGGTTGGCAATATAAATTCTGTCAGATTGACTGGATTGAAGAACGGTGCAATTTATTATTTTACCGTTGCTGCATATTCAAAATTAGATAACAAAATTATTGGTAATTTTTCAGATGAGGTTTACGCCCGTCCGAGAAGTTCAAGATAAAAAGTCGGAGTAGTAAATGTCAGGAAATGATTTAATTAAAAGCCGTGCAGATGCCGCAGTTTTATCACATGATTTTGCTTTAGCAGCAAGATTGTACAACACGCTTTTACAGCAGTCTCCAGATGACGTAAAGCTTCTCGAAAAACTCGGAAGCATTTATGTAAAAAGTGGAAATGACCAGAAAGCTCTTCCGTTCTATTTAAAAGTTAACGAATTAAAACCAAATGACTTTGCAACTCTCAACAGCCTTGGCGGTATTTACCGTCGTCTCAAAAAATACGAAGATTCAGTCACAGTTCTTAAACAGGCTCGTGCATTAAATAAAGACATCGCACAGGTTGATTACAACCTCGGATTTACATACAAGTTCATGGAAAAATACGACGAAGCAGTTGAATGCTTTGAATCTGCAATCCAGCTTAATCCGAGCGATGTTCTTGCATACAATCATCTTGGTGCAATTCATCAGAAACGCGGTGAAACACAGCAGGCAATTTCAACTTATCAGAAAGGTCTCAAAGTAGACTGCAACCATCCTGTACTTCACCTTAACCTTGCAAAAAGCTACGAAAAAGAAAATCAGATTAAAAGTGCAATTGCAGAATATGAAGCGGCTCTCCGTTCCAAACCGGGATGGGCAGATGCTCTTGCTGATTATTCAAAACTCTTGATTCGTTTGAACAGAACAAAAGAAGCAAAGGAACTTGTTCGTCAGGCTCTCGTATTAAATCCGCGCAACTACAAAATGTATGCCCTCAACGGAAACATTTTGCTTGCTCAGTGCGATTATCTTGCTGCAATCGAAGAATATAAAAAAGCTCTCGCATTTGACCCTGTAAGTAAACGTGCATTATCTGGTCTTGCAAATGCTCTCGAAGAAAATGGAAATGCAGTTTCTGCATACGAATATATCGAAAAAGTTTTAAAGATGAGTCCAAATGATACAGAACTTTTAAAACGTTCTGCATCAATTGCAATCGGAGCAAATCGCCTTAATGCTGCAGGTACAAAACTTAAAACACTTCTCAACGAAGACAGTGAAGATGTTGAGGTTCTCGATCTTGCAGGACAGTATTACATCGTTAAAAAAGAATCTGACAAAGCAGAAAACTTTTACAGAAGAATAAATACATTAAATCCTGATTACGTTAAGTTTATGTTCCATGCTGCAAGAAGATACAAGCAGATTGGAAAAGTAACAAACGCGGAACATTCACTCAGAAGATATCTTGGAAACAATCCTAACGACTCAAAAGCTTTTACAGAACTCGGTGCTCTTTGTGAAGAACTCCAGAAGACAGATGAAGCTTTGACAAATTATAAAAAGGCAATTGCAATCGATCCAAACAATGCATTTGCACGCAGATGTCTTGAAAGAATGTCGAGCCTTGATGATGCACTCAAAAATATTCTCGGTCAGGAAATCGAAGAATACGATGCAGATGCTGAAAAGAAACTTGATGAAGAGATGAAAGCTGCAGAAGAAGCAGCAATGAAAGAAGTTCCAGAAGAAGAAAAACCTGAAGAATCATTGATTGATGAAGAAGCATCTTCAACTGATTCTGATTTGTGGAAGTCAGAAAGCTGGGATCCGGATGCTATCGTTGATGAAAATCAGGATCCGTTTGCAGCACTTGATGGTGATGATGAAAGTATTTTGACAGGTCCTGGCGGAACTCCAATCGAGCAGGATGAAGAAATGCCGGAAGACATTCCTGAAGACAAACCAAATCCTGCTTATACTCCGCTTGAAACTCTTGCAAACAAAGAACCTGATACAACTCCTCTTGAAAAAGAAGCTGATGATCTCTTTGATAAAGTTAAAGAAGATGATGATGAAGATTACGATGCAGGTTTGAATAAAAAGAAAAAACCGGAATGGGGTGACCCTGATAAAGACGGATTTGATGATCTCGATGACTTTCCTGAAGTTGAAGATCAGCCGGAAGAAAAACCTTCTAAGAAAGATAAGAAGCCTAAGAAACCAGTTGAGGAAGAATCTGCACTCGATGAAGAACCATCTCTTGATGATGACCTCGACTTTGGTGACGGATCTGATTCTCAAAATGGATCTGGAAACGGATTATCTGATGATGAAGATTTGGGATTCGGAAACGGCGCATCTGGAAATGGAAACGGCGGCTCTGGATTGGGTGATGGCGATGATCTCGGATTTGGAGATGACGGTACATTTGATAAGCCATACATCCCTGAACAGCCAAGACGCGAACCTCTTCACGAACCATATCAGCCGCAGGTTCCACCATATCAACCTCCATACGAACCAAAAGCATCGTCTTATACAGACGATTATCAGCCGCCACGCCAGGAACCATATAACGGCGGTCAGAGCGGACTTTCTGCAAGCGATAACCAGCGCCTGATGGATTCAATGCTCCGTGCACAGGATGAAGCAAACAGAGCGATGGGCGCTGCTGAAAAAGCATGGGATGCTGCAACAAAAGCTGCAGATGCTGCACAGATTGCAAGCGATTCAGAAAATGCTTTGACAGATATGGCACAGGATGCAGTTTCAGAAGCTGCAGAAAAACTTAAAATTGAAACAGAAGCTCTTGCAAAAGAAGCAGCAGAAAGAGCTGCAGAAGCTGCCGCAGAAAAAGCTGCTGCCGAAGCTGCAGAAAAAGCTCTTGCTGATAAACTTGATATGATTGATGCAAGCCTTGAAAAGTTTGAAAAGATGCTTGATGAAAAAGATGAAATCCCAGAAGATGAAATCGAAGAGCTTTCAAGCGCATTGAAACTTTTCCAGAGTCTAAGGGCATTGGGCGAAAGCCTTCCTGAAAATGAAAAGCATAACTTCTTGCAGAGTAAGAACAGACTTCGCATGGATTATGTAATCGGAAAACTTTCAGGACATAAAGGTCTTCTTGAAACAGCACAGACACTTCGTGATTCTGGTAAGCTCAAGACTTTCGTTCGTGAAGAAGAAGTTCCTGTTAACTACAAAGGAAAGAGACTTGCATTTGATGTTCTTCAGAACATCAAAGAGATGACTAACAGTTTGAATGACAACGATCTTTCAATCGGAGTCGGAAGAATTATTTCAGGCTTTAATTTTGACTAAATTAAAATAAATAGAAAATAAAAAGGCGACAGATTTCAAAACCTGCCGCCTTTATAATTTTAAATTTAAATTAAA
>JAGHSB010000022.1 GCA_018066075.1 Candidatus Treponema scatequi | reverse complement strand
TCTCTCCTTTGTGCTAAGATGTTTGTAGTGACCCATTTTATCTCCTGTAATAATGTCTTGAACAAACACCATTATAGTTGATTTTATGGGTCTTTTCATTTGTTGCAGTTAGATTGTAAATTCATCTTTTAAAGATGAGGGGAAGAGAAATAGAGTGGAAAAGAGGGAGGCGAAGGTTCCTGTGAAAAGGAAGAAGCTTAGGGATTTGATGAAAGGGGATGGGGAGAATATTAGCATCGGGAGTGAACTGAAAATTGTGGTCAGGGATGTGATCAGGATGCTTTCGATACAGGAAGAGATTTTTTCTATTGTTGAAGTGTGATTTGATTCTGAGATGTAGATTGAGTTGTTGATGACGATTCCGGAGAGGAGGATGATGCCAGTGAGATCGCCGAATGTTAATGAGGTGTTTGTAAGGAATTTGATTGAGAGAGGCAGAAAAAGTGATGATGGAATTGTCAGGAGAATGAAAAATGAAAGTGATGGATTTTCATTGAGAGCTGTTAAAAAAATATAGATGAATATAATGCAGATGATTATTACCAGGAATAATTTATTGTACGAAGTTTTTGTTTCGGAAATTAGATTTGGAAAGTTGATGCTGTAGTTTTCTTTTAATTTTATTGTATCAAGAAGTTTTTGTATTTGTTTGATTGATTTTGAAAGATTGTTGCGGTTGAGTTCAATTGTGAAGTAGGCGCAGGGACGACAGTTGTTGCGGTACATTTTGGATGGGATTGTTGTTTCTTTGATTGTTCCGAGTGATGAAAGTGGAATTGAATTTGACTCTGGCGTTTGCAGGATGTTTGTTGATGTGAGTGATGTTTGTGAGATATTTGTCGGTGTGATAGATGTCTGCGGGATGTTTCTCAGTGCGGCTGGCGTTCGTGAGTTGTTTGTCGGTGTGATAGGTATTTGAGAGATGCTTGTCAGGGTGATTGGGTTTTTGTTTTTTAATTTTATGTCTGTTTCTTTGTTGTTGATAAAATATTTTGAGATTACCTGTGAAAAGATGTTGGTTCGGAGAAGCTGAGAGAATTGTGCAACTGATAGATTTAGTTTTGAAAGTTTTGTATGGTCTGGAATGAAGAGAAACATTTTTTCTTCTTTTGTGAAGTTGAGGACTGTTTGAAGTACGAGATTGTTTTTGGAAATTAAATTTGCGGCTTCTGATGCGATTGAGCGGCATTCGGGTTCGCTGTCGCCGGTTACGGTAAATTGAAGTGACAGGGGTTTATTTCTTTTTGATTGAGATGTTTCGGAAATATAAAAATAAGCGTCGGTTATTTGATCTGATTTTATGGCTGGTTGATTGGATTTTGAAGTTGATTGACCGGGGTTTGAAGTTATTCGATCGTATTTTGATTTGATTAATTTTGTGAGTTTGTGTTCGGATATTTTATCGTAGACGATTTCGAATTCTGCGTGGCCGCGGGTAAATTCTGATTTGATGAAGTTTATTTCTTTGATCTGTTGTAAGGAATTGATGAATGGGAGTGATTGTTGTTGGATTGATTCCTTGGTTTTTTCAGGATTGAATGTAAGCTGAGCATAGATGATGTTTGATGTATTTTCTGAGCTGATGTTCTTTTTTGAAAAGATGAAAAAGAATATTGAGAGTATTGAGAGTGTGATGAATATTATTTTCATTTGTTTTTGTTTTGCAAGTGATTTTTGAATTTGAACCAATAGTTTTGAAATATATTTATTTGAAGCGTTTTGTTTTTGTTTATTGAAGAAAGCTGGTAAAAATAAAAGGGAAATTAAAGTTGAATAGAAAAGCATGAGAATGATTGTGAAAGCGTTTGACGAAATTCCACTTATAAAAGAATTTGTGAAGAAAAGAGGAACGGCGGCAAGAATTGTTGTCAGAGTTGATGTTATGGCACTTTTGGAAAAAGTTTTGAAATGTGTTTGAAAATTGAAAGCCGATTTTGATTTTGTAAAAAGTTCGTAGCTGACAAGAAGAACATCGGTGATTAGTCCGATTGATAGTGAGATTCCGGAAAGAGAATTTGAATTGATTATGAATTGTGTGTCCGGGAAAAATGGATTTAGGTTAAGAAAAATTGGAAGAAAAACATTGTTGTATATCGGGAATGTTGCGATAGTCCAGATGATTGTTAAAAGTGTTTCTATAATCGAAAGTAAAAGAAGGTTGAAGTTTTTGTAAATCAGAAAAATTAAAATTGTTGAAATTAAAATTGTGAGAAGTAAAGTTTTGAAAGTTGAAATGAGCTCTTGTTTTTGAATTGATCCGATGTCATAAATGACAATTGGTGAAAGTGATGAACATAGTTCTGAGTTTAGAAGTTTTTTGCATTTTTCTGAAATTGAAATCAGGTTTGCATCTGGATTTACTGAGAGATTTAAGTAGACTGTTGTTTTGTCATTTAAGAGGACGAGTTCTGATTCTGAGTTTTCTGTAAGGTTTATTGCTGCAAGACTTGATAGCGAAACCGGAATTGACTGAAGCATTGTGTTTTGAAGCTTTGAAATTGATTTTGGAGTGTTGTTGAAAAAATAGTTTTCAATATAGTCGTCTGATGTTTTTGTGATGAAGAGGCTGTCGCTGTTTTCGTTGTTTATTGTTTCTGAGATTTCGAATGGTGTTAGATTGAGCGATGAAAGTTTTTCAGGGGAGTAAGTGACTTCAAGTATGGGTGTGGTTCCGCCGGTGACTGTGGCTTGGGCGACCTGGTCGATTGATTCGAAAATTGGTTTGATGTTTGATTCGATGTATGATTTTTCGGCATCAAAGGAAATGCATAGAATTGATTTTTGTTCCATCGAATTTGAATAAATCTGTGGTTTTTGAACGCTTGATGGGAGTGTGTTGTAGAGGTCTTCTGTGATTTGTCTGATGTTCTGGTAAGTGGAATTTATGTCTGCCGTTTTGTAAAACCAGACTGTTGTCACTGTTTTGTTGAATTGAATTGAAGATTTAATTTCGTAAATTGAATCGAGTTCTGACAGTTTGTTTTCGAGAGGAATTGTAATTAATTTTTCAAGTTTTACGGGATCAATTCCAAACCAGTCGAATCTTATTGAATAGATTTTGTATTGTGTTTCGCTTGTGTTTCCGATTTTGATTTTGGTTAGAGAATAAGAAAAAATTGTCGTTATTAAAATAAGAATAAGGATGTTTTTAGTCTGGGTTCTATTCATTATTGTTCCTTTTTGATTTATTAAGGGTTTGTAAATTACTGTAGATAATCGGATAGATGAAAATTGTTGTAAGCATTGAAGCTGAAAGACCACCGATTATGGCAATTGAAATTGATGTCTGGGAATTGATGTGAAACGGATCAACTGTAAACGGAATTAATGCAGAAATTGATGTGATTGTTGTTATTAATATAGAAGAAAGTTCTGTTTTGCAGACGGCTGAAATTGAAATTGTTTTCTTCTTAAAAATGATTGCTTCGTAGAAAATGATTGCGTTATTTACACAAGTTCCAAAAAGAACAACGAGGGACAGGATGCTGTTGATGTTCAGGCTTTGATTGAATATGAAGAGAAAAGTAAATGCGCCTGTTACAGCAGGAATCGTTGTCAGAAGAAGAATGAAAGGAAGCGTAAAAGATTCAAACTGAGCGCCGAGAAAGCAGTAAAGTAAAATCAGAACGATTGCTAAAAGTAAAATTGATATGGATATACGTTCTGAAGATTGGTCTTTGTTTAATTTTAATATTTTCAAATCTTGAGAATTGATTTTACTTGTATTTGACGCTGGTATTTCTTTTGTATCTTTTTTGTTATAGCGGAAAAGAATTTTTTCTGTTTGATTGATTGAAAAATTTCCGAGTGCGGATATTGGTATTGAAGTGTTTTCGTAAGTGACTGTCAGGTTTTGAGTTGAGACTGGAATTGGTTTAACTTTGATGGGCGTATAAGTTCCACTTATTAATAATTCGCCGGCATCAAGTCCGTTTAAGATTTGATAGCAATAATATGAGATGTAATATTTTGGAATGTGGTAATAGCTGCATTTGTTCGTGTCTGGAATGAATGAAATTTCGTTTGTTTTGTAATCTGGTTTATAGTCGGTGAAGCCGTATGATGAAAAGTTTGAATTGTTATTTTCGGTTTGTGTAAATTGGACGAGACATGTTGATGTAAGATTGAGTGCTCTTGAAATGATGTCTGATTTTTGAATCGGTGTAAACTGAATGTTTTGCGATGTGAGAAGATTTTTGATTTGTTTGATTTGTTTTCTGGTAATATTTGTAACTGTATATTGGACTGAACTTTTTGTATTTTTGTAGTCTGCGAGTTTGAAGTAATTATCACAATCGATTCCGCCTTTGGAATAGACTGTGGTTTTGGGAAACGAGTTTAATAAAGTGTCATTGAGTTTTTCTGTCTGTGACTGAATGTTTTGAAGAGATTGGTTTGAAGGATATTCGATTGAAAAACTGAATGTTTGTGAATCTGTCAGTGGAAGAACTTCTTTTTTAATTGATAGAATTAATGGAATTGAAATTAGAATTGATATAAGCAATGTTTTGTAAATCAGTTTTTTATTTGTAAGGTTTTGAAAAATTATTTTGTTATATCTGTCCTGAATGGAATTGAGTACGGGTGGATTTTTGATTTGTGTGATTTGATTTTTAAGAAAAAGTTTTGTAACAGACGGTATGTATGTTAATGAAAGGATAAATGAGAAAAATATGCTTGCAATTACTGCGATTGAAAGGTCTGAGAAAAGTTCTCCAAAGATTGCGGGTAAAAGAAAGAATGGGAAAAATACGATGATTGTTGTTAATGAAGAGCTTAAATTTGATTTTTGTATTTGTTCTGAGGAGTGAAGAATAATTTCATCAAAAGATGTTGCGCGATTTTTAGAGGCCTGCGTTTGAAGTGAAATCTTCCGGATAAGGATGATAGCCGGATCTACTATCATTCCGAGGGAAATTGAGATTCCGGAAAGCGAAAAGAGGTTGAGATTTTTCCCGAGAAGTTTTAATACTGAAACAGAAAATAAAATACAGAAGGGAATGACTGAAGAAACTGTAAGCGCGATTCTGAATTGTCTGTAGAATAAATAAAGAATTATGAAACAGATTATCATTCCTAAAACTGCTGAGATGTACATAATGAGAATACTGTTTTTGATTTCGATTGATTCGTCATCGATTATTCTAAATTCGTAATCAGGATATTTTGATTTTAATGTTGATAAATAATTTTTTATTTTTTCAGATATTGTAACAGGGCTTTCTTCTGATTTTTTTGAGATTTCAATTTCGATTGCTTCTGACGAATTGTAAAGACAGAAGCTTTCTTTTTTAACAAAGTCGTTTTTTACTGACGCAAAATCTGACAGTTTGAAAATGTTGTTATCTTTACATATTAGCGTTTCAAGAATCTGTTCAGGTGATGAATAAAGGCAGGAGGTTTTGAAAATGTATTCATTTGATTCATCTTTAATTGTTCCTGCGGGATATTCGAAGTTTGTGTTTTCGATTGCGGCTGCTATGTCTTCAATTGAAAGGTTTTTTAATGCAAGCAGATTGATATCAGTTTCGATTGTAATCTGATCTTTGAGTCCGCCGCTGACTGATATTTTACCGCAGCCTTTGATTTTCTGAAGTTCGTGGATTATGTGTTTTTCTATTGTGTATCTTGCCTGCGAAAGTTTTTCTTGTGGTGGAATTACTGCGATAGTCATTAGGTAGTTTTTATCAGTTGAAAAGATTTCTGCTTTTGGTTTGTTCGATTTTTCAGGAAGGGTCTGATAAAACTGGTCGATTGTCTGTCGCGCTTCGAGAAGTGAAGTGTTGATGTTTGTTTTTGGCTGAAGTTCAATTTTAATGAAGGAAAGAGAATCTCTTGTAACTGATGAAATCGTTTTGATTCCTTTTAATGAACTGAAAACATCTTCTTCTGGAATTGTTACAAGTTGTTTCATCTGTTGTGCTGGTAGTCCGTCGCACGAAGTTGTTATCAGTAAAGTTTTGTCACTTATATATGGAAGATAATCAACTTTTATTGTCCATACTGAAATGAGTCCGAAAATCGTGATGAGAAGAATGTACATCAAAATTGAAAGCGGATGCTTTACTGAAAAGTTTACTAGCCTGTTCATTTTACCTCTTGTTCAAAGTGAGCTTTACAGTAGACGAAAGCGTATTTTTAAGATTATCAGAAAGATTCTGATTTATTGAAATGTTGATGAGTCCCGAGTTGTCGTGGTTTTTGATTTTGCAGTGGAATTTGACGGCAGACATATTTTGTGTGTGAGACGGCAGTAGAGTCAGATAGTCTGAAAGTGTTTCGGAGTTTGAAAGAATTGTGAGTTCTATCGGGGTGATTTCGATGCAGTTTAGGGTTGAAGATATCTGTATGTTTTCGATTGCAGAATAATAGTCGATTGAATCTGCATCTGGAGAGATTTCGAAAATGAAAATAATGTCGGGAAAAGTATCCGGACCGACTGCGGCAGTCGGATAAGAGATTGCATCGAAATAAATGTTCTGGTAATTGCTGTCGAGTGAGATGACAGTTGTGTCGTCAGTTGTCGATGTATTTTGCTTTATTATTGCACAGATGAAAACCGGCTGTGTTTCAGACGGATTATCGAAGATGAGTTTGTAAGATGAAGACTGCAGCTTGTTTTGATATATGTCTGTAATTTTGTCTGAAACTGTGAGTGTGTATTCTGTATTTGGATCTGGTTTTTCATTAAGTTTGATTGTTACGGCTGAAAAAGTTTCTGTATTTTTTGTAATTGAATAATCCAAAGGTGGAATGAAAGTAAGACAGGAATTGATATTTCCGGTTTCGATTTGATTTGAGAATTGTAATGTGAAACATGCTTTTGAAAGAAGATTATTGTTTGCTGCAGAAGATGAGAGCTCGAATGTTGAATTGTCGTGATTATATAAAAGTTTGCAAGTCGTCTGTTCGTTTGATGGATTGTTGATAAAAGAGTCTGTGTATTCTTTTAAAAGTTTGTTGTTGTAAATGTTTTCAAGTTCTGTTGTCAGTTTGAGAAAATATCGTTCGTTGTTTTTGAGAGGTTCTTCGAAAATGATAGAAGCTGTTTCGTCATCATCTTGAAAATATGTATGATATTTGACGGATGGTGAAATTGAAAATGAAGAAATGAAAGAATTTCTTTTGATCTGAGTGTTAAAGTTAAAAGAAATTGATGTTGATTGTATGTCTGTGCTTAAGATTTCAGGGCGAACATTTGAAAGTTTTGTTGAGAAATTCCACTCGAAATTTGAAGAAAGGGAGTTTCCGTTTGTGTCTTCGGCTTCGGTTGAAATTATAAGATGATAAATTCTGTTTTGTTCAATAAGATTTTCCGGATAAATGTAGAGTTTATTTCCTTGTTGTTGTATTTTGAAATCCTCTTTGTAATCGTCTTTTGTCAGAGTAAGTGATTTGTTTATGGCAGTAAGATCTGGCGCTGCGGAAAATTCCACTAAAAAATAGTCATCTTTACAGGTGCAGTTTATCACTTTTAATTCCGGAAAGACAAAAGATGAGCACGAATTAAAAAGTAAAATGATTGTGATTAATTTAAATGTGTTTTGAAATGTACGCATGTGTCTTTCTCCATGTATTCTTCATCTTCTGTGAGGAAATAAGTTTTTGATGAATTGACTGTGAGTTTGTAAAGTACGTCTTGATATGATTTTGAAATATTTGAATAAGTCATTGAAAGTTTTGTTTTATCTGTATTCCAGTTGAGTGAGGTAAGTTTTGGGTATGAGACATCTGGCGGAAATTGTGCTTCGAGAGTGATGGCTTTTTCTGCAGATGTAAGCTTATCTTTTGAAATAGGTTTTGAAAAAATGATTTCGATGAAAAGAGTATCTGTGTTTGTGATGTTGATTTGCGGTGTTGTATTTGTGGTGGTAGTTGTTTGACTGTTTAGAGTAGTCGAAGATATTTCTAAATCTTCTGAAAGCGCAATGTTTTGAATCTCGTTAATTGAAATTGATTGAATCTTGAGGAAATCATTTGTTGGAATAAATGTTTTGTAAATATCTTTGTAAAGTGGAATTGAATTTTCATCTGTTATCTTTTGTGAAAATTGGATTGTATATTCTTTCTTGATTTCGATATTTGAAAGCGGATGAAATGTGATCGTGGTTTCTTCCTGTGTATAATAACCTTTTATATATGGAGTGATTGAAAAATATTTTTCAAAAGATTGCAGGTTGATTATCTTGTTAAATGTAAATGAAAGAGTGTCTGTAATTTTTCTGTCGTTCAGGTTTGATGAAACAAGGCCTGGCTGAAGGTAGTCGTGAATATAGCAGAAAGTCTGTGAATATTCCCTTCTTGTTTCATAATTTTCTTCGGATGTTAGTTTCTTTATGTTCCATGTAAAGTAGGTGTTTACTGGCCATTTTGTTTCCGGAGATATCGTAATAGTTTTTTTGTCTGAAGAATATGTTCTTTCTGTTGAAATATGCGGATTGATTGAAAAGTTGTCTTCAAAATTTGAGATGTTTACTGGTTTGTTGAATGTCAGAGTAATTGTTTCTGTGTTTGTGCCAACGTCTGGATTTTCAAAGCTGGCGAGAACAAAATAATCGTCTTGTGTTCCGTAAATGAAGGTGCGGAGAAAATTTGTTTCGTAAGTGCGATTGTCTTTTGTTGAAAGGTTTCCGTTGAGCTGAAGGATGTATCTTGCGTTTTTCTTGAAATCTGAAACGGGTTTTATTTTGCAAGTGTTGTTGTTCCATGTGAATGTAAGTTCTATAGTTGATGAATCTTCTTTTAAAGTGATGAGTTTTTCAGCGGTGTCGTAATCAGGTGTGATTGAAAAGGTTAGTGAGATTTCATTTTCTGAAAAATATGTTTCGTTTGTGGAGATGTTTGAGGAGATTGAAAGTTCTTCGAAAGAAATGATGCTGCAGGAGAGAAAGGTTAATGAGAAAAAGAGGACTGACATAAGCATTTTGTTGATAAAAGATGCTGCTTTTGAAAATACGTTTTTCTCTGAAAATAAAACTGCTGTCAGAATGTTTGTTTCATTAGAGAACTTTGACATATGTTCCGTCCTTGAGCTTTTTTGAAGGATTGCTGATAATCTGCTGTTTTTCTGTGATGCCCGAATCAATGAAGGCAAAACCATTTTTAATGAAAGCAATTTTGATTTTCTGTAAAAAAACTACGTCGTTTTGGACAATGAAACAGTCAGCTGTTTTTTCTGTTGCATTGATAAGAGCAGTTTCTGGAATCTTAAGATAGCGGGTATCTGAATTATTTGCGATTGAACATTTGAGGTACATTCCGGGTTTGATGAGGTTTTCTGTATTGGCAAAATCTGCTTTGACGAAAAAGTTTCCAGTCTGCGAGTCTGCAATTGGAGAGATGTCTGAAATGAAAGTGTCGATTGTTTTTCCGATTGAAGGAATTTCAATTTGAGCACGGTTTCCGATTGAGATACTGTAGATGTTGTTTTCCTGGATGTTCATTTCGGCAACGCATGTCGTAATGTCGATTACAGTTGCAAGTTTTTCATTTTGAGTGATGTATTCTCCGCTTTCGTGATAGACAGCTCCTATGACTCCGGTTACAGGAGACCTGATTGTAAGATCATTGAGAAGTTTTTCTGTAAGGGCAAGGCTTGCTTTTGAATTGTCATACTCTGCCTGGGCTACTTCGAGGTCTGCGCGGCTTGTCTTTGTATTTAGAAAGATGATTTGTTTTTTGAAAGTCTCAGGATTTTCTGAAGGCGTTATTCCGTTCTGAATGAGGTCTTCTTTTGTAAAACCGAGGCTGTTCATTTTAAGTTCCCTTTTTTGAATTTCAATCTGAGTTTTGAGAGTTTCAATCTGATTTTTCATTTCGATAAGTTCCTGGTCTGTAACGCCGCCGATTTTGTTCAGATCGATGCATTTTTCAAGTTTGTCAGATGAAAGTTTGAGATTGTTTTCAGAAATCTGTATTTCAGATTGAAGATTATTTATAGAAAGAAGTTTTGCATTGATTTCTTTTTCTTTTTCGTCGAGTTTTGCCTGATAAAGTTTGAGGTTTGCAAGCGACGAATTGACATTGTTCTGGTTCTGAGTGTTTTCAATTTCAAGTTCCACATTTTTTAATTTGTATAAAATCTGTCCTTTTGAAATCTGATCTCCCTCTTTAACCTTTTTTTCGATTAAACTTCCCGGTACAAGACATGTTACTTCTGTCTTTGTCTTGTAAAAAACTGTTCCAAATGATTCGATGTCAGAATAGACATTTTCAAATTGAGGTCGGCATGTTTTAACTGTAATTTCTTCAGAAAGTTTTGTTGTTTTGTTTTTGTTGATGATGAGTGCAGTTGTAATAAATGCTGCGATAATAATTGTTACAGAAAGCAGTAGTATTTTTTTCATTTTTCCTCCGGGGTTGTTTTATGATGTTTAATTTATAATCAGTTCGATTTTCTTTTGAAGAGTGACGAGCTGTATTTGTGATTGAAATAATTTCTGAATTGATTCTGAGAGATTGTTTTTTTCTTTGATGTAATCTGTTGCTTTGAGAAGTCCTGCTTTAAATTCGTATTCACTGATTTTGAGTTTTTCTTTCTGGATTTCGATTGATTCTTCGAGAAGTGAAATGTAATCGATGAGATTGTCGTGTTCTGAAATCAATTCGAAAATCTGTGTCTGTAATTGTATTCTGGTTTCCTGAAGTGAAAGTTCTGCCTGTCTGAGACTGCTTTTTGTGAGTTTGCGTGCTGTAAAGAAATTGATTTCTGGCGTGAGTTTTGTTGAAGTGGAATTTGATAATGCTGAAAGTCTTTTGTCGTTAAATGTGTATCCGTTTGAAAAGCCGGGTTTGAAAAACGGAAGATCATCAAATGAAAAGAGAAGTCTGATTGAATAGTCTGGCTGTGTAAGCGGATATGACTGACCTGAGAATGCGATGTCTGCTTCGAGAGAAATGTTTGGAAGAAAAATACGTTTTGAGATATTGTACTGTTTTTTCTGGTAGTTGTATTCTGCTTCTGACTTTTTCAATTCAATGCTGTTTTCAAGGATTTTAGTTTCATATTGATTTTGAAGTGGAGAAAGTTTTTGAATTGAGTATTCAAGTGCCGGAATTGTTTCTGGTAATTTGATTTCAGTAAGCTGAGGAATGTTGAGCAGATTTTTAAGTTTTGTGCAGAGGAGAGATCTTTTTTGATTGAGTTTGAGAATCTCATTTGAAAGTTCTTTGCAGGAAATCTGAAATTCAAGATAGTCTGATTTGACTGCGAGCCCTGAATTGTATTTATATTCGATTACGGCCAGTTCTTTTTCTGTGTTTATAAGAAGATCTGTTTTTAATTCGATTATTTTATCCTGAAGAATAAGATTGTAAAATGCTTCAATAATTTCGATTGATTTTTCCGAATTTTTTTTCTGGCAATCAAGATATGAAAGATACGCCATATGTCTGTTTACGAGATACGAAAGGCTTGATTTTCCATTGTCAAAAAGAAGCTGTCTTACTGTCAAATCAATCGCCTTATTTCTCGAATCCCTCGCATAAACAGGAACTTTGTCGACTTCATTCCAGCTGAAACCTAATTCTGGTAAAAAAGGAGTAATCGATATTTTTGCATTTCTCATCTGCAAAATTGCACTGTTTTCAAGTTCGTGAATGTCATCAGAATTTGAAAGTCCTATTTTAACTGCATCTTCTGCATTTGAAAGCACGACTTGAGAAAAGTCATTTGAGAGTAAAACTTGAGAAAAAACATTTGAGAGAAAATTTATTATTGTGATAGTCATGATTATTTTCTTTATGCTCATTTTAGTCAGTAACAGTTTTATTAAGTTTGGAATAAACTTCAGAAATGCATTTGTTCAGATAGTCGCTCGAAACGATTGAGAATCTGCTTTTCTTGTAGCAGCAGTTTTCGAAAAGAATTGAATCGTTTGAGTCTGTAATCGATGTGTAAATAAATGAAGAATATTTCGGTTCAAAGTCTTCGATGATTTTTCTTTCGATAATTGAAACATTAAAACTGGCAGTCTTGTCAGGTGGGATATTTTCACAGAACATATTGTTCTTAACTTCAACAATCTGCCTGAGCTGGTCTTCGATTTCTTTGTCGTGAACCTGGTTGATCGTTACGTTGATTTTTCCTGCAGTTAAGCTGCAGTTGTTCAGTTTTGAAGTGTCATAAAAGACTGTGTCCTGTTTTGATGATGTACAACTTGAAAAGTAAAGCGTAAAAGACAGGAACGAAAGTAGTGGAAGAATTTTTGTTTTCATTTGTAAACTCCTTGTTTTTTGTATTAAAAAAATTTTAAGCATTCAGCATATCGATAGTTTTACTTTTTCAGTATTTCTGCTTTTGAATAGTAAGCGGAACTTCTTTCTGAAAGACCAAACTCGTGCCAGATTAAACCAAGGTCGAGATATACGACCTGTGAATCTTTTAAGAATTTTTCTGCTGTGTTGAGGTTTGAAAAATATTCTTCAAAATTGTTCTGTTGTTTTGCAATCTGTGCCTTGTAATAGTAAAGCCGCCAGTCTTCTGTATTTGAAAGAATCAGTTTGTTAATGTAGGTTATGGCATCATCAAGCTTGTTTTGAAAAAGATAGCATCTTAAAAGCCAGTACTTGCAGTCAAAATTATCCTGTTTTTCTTTTGTAAGTTTCAGAAATATATTTTCTGCATTCTGAAAGTCTTTTGAAAAGAAAAGAATCTTTGCTTTTAGAAATTGCGCCTGATAAAAGTCAGATTTCTCCCCAATTGCTTTGTTTACCTGCATTAAAGCACGCTCGAAATCCTGATTTTTATATTCTGAAACAGCATCAAGATAATACGACTGAGCTTTTTCAACATTAGAACAGCCACAAAAAAGAAAGAATGGTAATAAAATAATTAGAAGTTTTTTCATTTAGTCCTCACAAAAAAAATCCGGCTGACCACTGACAGTGACCAGCCGGAAGGAGGAGAAAAGTTTTTTACTTTTGAGATGAATTAAATGACATACATAATGTACGCATTACAATGAGTTTTATAACCAAAAAAGCAAAAAACTTAAAAAAAAAGTTTATATTTTAATGGTTTGCCTTCGCGTGATGTTTTATTGGCCTAAAAATCGCGGTCAGGCAAATTCCACTAATCAGAACTTATATGATGTACCTACAGAAACGAAGCTGTTATTGCGCCATGCGTAGAACTGGCTGTCTTCTTCTGTGCTGAGAATGTACATTCCTGTTGCAAACTCAATTCCGGATAGATAAGGTCCGGGTTGGAATTTAACGCGTTGGCCTGTGTGAGGGCTGTGAGGTATGCTGCGCCATATGTTGCAGGGGAGGCGATAGACTGACACCGATGACAATCATGCTTCCGAACTCGTATTCTGCTTTTGTAAGCCTTACGTACGAGTCATCTTTCTGAGGCGAAAACTGGCGGATTGAGTTGTCCATGCCAATGCCTTTGATAAACCAGCCCAAAAGCCATCCATTTTCAGTATTTGTTTAACCGTTTAAGAAATTAAACCATTAAACGATTATAAAGTGGAATATAATAATACTTCCGACAAAAGTCAAGAAAATTCCACCAAAAACATTTGACAAAAGAAAAAAACACAATTATTCTGATTCTTATGATAGAAAAAGAACAAATGCTGCATTTTTTAAAAACGTTTAATACATGCACGCCACTTTTTATTGCACTCGGCGATAAATACCGCCAGCAGCTGGTGCTCGACATTATCAATGCCGGTAAAGAGGGTATAAATGTAACAAATCTTACTGCCAGAACAAAGCTTTCGCGCCCGGCTATTTCACATCACCTTAAGATCCTCAAGAATGCCGAAATCATTTATCCTGATAAAATCGGAACACAAATCTTCTATAAGATTAACGTAAACGAGAAACTTACAGTTCTTCGTGACCTGATTGATTCAGTTCAGATTGTCGTAAACAGACTTGAGCAGTTTGAAGAGAAAGAAAAGACAGAATAGATGCCCGCAGGGGCAAATTCCACATAAATCAAAACCGCAGGCTTTTTTAGGGTCGTGCGGTTTTTTTATGGAATTTTCAAGTAATTGAATGGAATTTGTTTTTTTGGTAAACTTATTTGATAAGAGAGATAAGTTTGGGGGCAATTTGTGCTTTATTATTTAGGTAGCCTGCTGCAGGAAAATTTCGGTCCGGCGCGTCTTTTACAGTCTTATACAGTTTTAATTACTATTGCTTTATACGTTGGATTTTTTCTTTCGGTAAAACTTGTTCCAAAATTTTATGACAAACTTCCTCATGACCGCGGTCGTGAGTTTACAGAACATGCAGCTGATGCAAAGGGAAAACCAACCGGAGCCGGTGTAGTTTTCATTACGATTTTCGTTTTCATCTGCTGTCTCTGCGTTCCGATGACTCCGCTTCAGGGATGCATCATTGGCCTCACATGGCTTTCAATGCTCACAGGATATCTTGATGACCGCAGCGTAAACAGCTGGGGTGAATATCTCAAAGGTGCACTCGATTTAGTAATCTGTCTTGCAGCTTCATTTGCACTTTATTATTTCCTGGGAAAAGCAAGTCCTGACGGAAAAACATATTTCTGGCTTCCATTCTTAACAAACCCTGTTGCAGTTCCGCTCTGGCTTTATCTCATCATCGGAACAGTTTTGCTCTGGGCTTCAATCAATACGACAAACTGTACTGACGGTGTCGATGGCCTTTCGAGCATGCTCATTCTCGTAGCGCTCATCACAATGGGATGTCTTTTCTATTTTGTACTCGGTCATAAAGATCTCGCAGCATACTTACTTGTTCCACATCTTTCTGCAGGTGCATCATGGGGTGTAATTTCATTTGCAATGGCCGGAGCACTCATGGGATATTTGTGGCACAACGCATTTCCAAGTAAAGTAATGATGGGTGATGCCGGAAGCCGTGCTCTCGGATTTTTCATCGGTGCATCTGTAATGGTAACAGGAAATCCGTTTATCATTCTCGCAACATCATCACTTATTTTTATCAACGGCGGTCTCGGACTTGTAAAAGTTGCACTCAAAAGATTTTTCAAAATCAGCATCTTCAAGAACATTCGCTTTCCGCTTCATGACCACATGAGAAAATCTCGCGGATGGTCTGCAACTCAAGTAGTAATTAAATTTTTAATAATCCAGCTTCTTGCTACAACAGCATTTGTCGGATTGTTTTTCAAAATCAGATAGACTGTGTTTTATTTTTGAAATCACAGACAAGAGGAAAAAATTATGTCATTAGAATGTGGTATCGTCGGATTGCCTAACGTTGGAAAATCAACAATATTTTCAGCTTTAACAAAAGCTCCTGCTCAGGCAGAAAACTTTCCGTTCTGTACAATCGATCCTAACATCGGTATCGTTGATCTTCCGGATGAAAGACTTGATTTTATCGCAAGCGTATTTCAGCCAAAAAAGAAAACTCCTGCAACTGTAAAGTTTGTTGACATTGCGGGGCTCATCAAAGGTGCATCACAGGGTGAAGGTCTCGGAAACCAGTTTCTTGCAAACATCCGTGAATGTTCTGTAATCGCACATGTTGTACGCTGCTTTGATAATCCTGACATCATGCACGTTCGCGATGATGCAAAAGTAGAAGCCGGCATCGATCCTGAAAGCGATATTTTAACTATTAATATGGAACTTGCCCTTGCCGATCTCGAAACAATCCGCAAGCGCCAGGAAAAAGTAACAAAATCAATTCGTGCCCTCGGAAAAGAAGAAGAAAAAAAATTAAAGGCATGGACAACTGCAGTAGAAAAAATCAAGCCCCTTCTCGAAGACGGAAAAGGTGCAAGACTCGCAGATTTAACTGACGATGAAAAAATTGCAGTTAAAGACATGTTTCTTCTTACAATGAAACCTCTTCTTTACGTTTGTAACATCGACGAAGATACAATCTCAGACGGAACAAACAAATACGTTGAACAGGTAAAGAAAATTGCAGATGCAGAACACTCAGAAGTAGTTGTAATCTGCGGTAAGTTTGAATCAGACCTTGCAGACATCACAGATGATGCAGACAGAAAAGAATTTATGGACAGCGTAGGACTCACAGAATCTGGCCTCAACGTTCTCGCAAGAAAAACATACAACCTCATGGGACTTGCAACATTCTTCACAGGCGGACAGGATGAATGCCGCGCATGGACAATCAACAAAGGCGACAAAGCCCCACAGGCAGCAGGCGTAATCCACACAGACTTTGAAAAAGGATTTATCAAGGCAGAAGCTTACTCAATTGATGACCTTCACCAGTACGGCGACGAAGCCGGAATCAAAGCTGCCGGCAAGTACCGCGTTGAAGGAAAAGAATATGTCGTTCAGGACGGCGATGTATTGTTCTTCAAGTTTAATGTGTAATTACATTTCATGCTGAACTTGCTTTTGAATTTA
>JAGHSB010000156.1 GCA_018066075.1 Candidatus Treponema scatequi | reverse complement strand
ATATATTGATTTGGATGAACTATTAGAAAAAAAATTATTAAACATCTTTTTAATTTCTGCATTTATCTTTTCTGCATGTTCTGTCATTGCATCCTTCATTCTTCATGCCGATAAAACTGTAATAGTTGTAGTTTCAATTTGTATTGCCCTCATTCCATTCTGTTATGTTCTTGCTAACGATTTAAAGCAGCCGCAATTTGCAGCAATCCTCACTGTCATTCTTACGATGATATTGTTTGTTCCGATGTTTTTTTATTCGGGCGGACTTCGTTGTGGTATGCCGCTTTGGTTTTTGATGGCTTTGATTTTGCCGTGGATGCTTGTTCGTGGAAAAACAAGTGTCGTTCTTTTCATTGTAATTTTTATTGTTGAAACAGCAGCAATACTTCTTTCAGTTTTTTATCCGGATTTTGTTCATGACATCGGTGACGAATTAAAAATTGCACTCGATGTAATTCAGTCATTGTTTTTTATCGGTTCGATTTTAAGCAGCATCTATGTATTTCAGAAATCAAATTATGAAAATAAAAATCAGAAACTTGAATACGCTTACAAAGAAGTAAAAGAGGCGACAGAAGCAAAAAGTATTTTTCTTTCTAATATGTCGCACGATATCAGAACTCCGATGAATGCAATCATTGGATTTTCAACTCTTGCAAAAAAAGACAGTGGAAATAAAAAGAATGTTGATGACTGTCTTGATAAAATTTTAACTTCTGGAAATTATCTTCTCTCACTTATTAATGATGTTCTTGATATGTCAAAGATTGAGCGTGGAGAAATTTCACTTAACTACACAAGAGTAAATTTAAAAAGACTTATCACTGATATTTCAATTATGCTTGAATATCAGATTAAAAGTAATGATCTTGAATTAGTTGTTGATGTTTCACAGATTAAACATAATCACATTGAAACAGATATTATTAAGCTAAGAAAAATTATTGTTAATATTCTTTCCAACTCAATTAAATACACTCGTGATGAAAGTAAAAAAATCTGGCTTACAGTTTCTGAAAAAGAAATCGGAAATAATCATTCAAAATTTTCTTTCGTAATTAAAGATGAAGGAAAAGGAATGTCAGAAGAATTTATGCAGAAGATGTTCATTCCTTTTGAGAGAGAAAGCAATACCACAGTAAGTGGAATTGTCGGGACTGGTCTTGGTCTTGCGATTACGAAGAGTGCGGTTGAATGTCTTGGCGGTTCGATTGATATTCAGAGTAAGGTTGGCGAAGGATCTGAGTTTACCGTAAATTTGGACTGCAAGTATTTTGAAACAGCTGGTAATGACAGTGATGATTCTTATGACAGCGTTACATTCCAGGGAAAGAAAGTTTTACTTGTTGAAGACAATGAATTGAATCTAGAAATTGCAACACGTCTTTTAAAAGAGTTTGGCTTTATTGTTGATACTGCAAAGAATGGAATGGAAGCATATCACGCCGTAATGAAATGTCGTGAAGAAGTATATGATTTGATTTATATGGACGTAATGATGCCTGTTTGCAACGGCTATGAAGCGACAGAAAAAATCAGGTCTATTCCAAACCTTAAGAAATCTAGAATTCCAATTATTGCAAT
This sequence comes from Candidatus Treponema scatequi, assembly GCA_018066075.1. Classification (GTDB taxonomy): domain Bacteria; phylum Spirochaetota; class Spirochaetia; order Treponematales; family Treponemataceae; genus Treponema_D; species Treponema_D scatequi. Next base: position 17,791 of record JAGHSB010000156.1, on the reverse strand, counting down.
GACTGCAAATGCGTTTGAAGATGACATTAAAAAGGCAATTGAATGTGGAATGGATGGTTATATAATCAAACCGCTCGCAATTGAGGAAATTGTCAAAGAGACAAAACGCGTTTTAGTTGTTAATTGATTTTAGTCGTTTACTGATTCGATGATCGTACGCATATCATCTGTGAGGTGTTTTGCTGCGATTGCCGGTTCGAGATCTTTATATTTGTCCATTGTAATCTGAGGAAGCACTGTAAACTTGTAGTGATATCTGTGAGTTGGGTGCGCCTTGTAGAATGGATCGTGTTTTCCAAGTCCATATTTGTCTCCGCCACCGATGTGCAAAGGCTGAACATTGCATCCTGTTTTTAATGCGATGCGTGCAGCACCTTTTTTGTATGGATTAGTTCCGTGGCGAGGAGTTCTTGTTCCTTCTGGGAAGATGATTAAGTTTTCACCTGATTTGAGAGATTTTTCACATTCAGCAACCATTGTGTCAAAGTCATCATCATTTGCAACATAGAGTGGTCGTACGATTCCGGCAACAGGAGAGTTTCTGAGTCCTGCACGGATGATGCAGTTTGCGTTTCTTACGAATGCAAATGTGTAAACAACATCGAGAAGTGAAGGATGGTTTGCTACAATTACGCATGATTTGAGTTCACGGAGTGCTTTTAAATCTGAAACTTCGTAAGTTGAAACACGAACGATGCTCATGAAATTACAGACACCGTGTAAAACTGTTGAAATGAAATAATGTCCGTTTTTTCTGAAAGTTGCTTTGTCACGCCAAAATAAATGCAAAAGTGGAAATATGAAAATTACGATGATGAAAGTTCCGATTCCGAAAGTGATGTATGTAAAAACTTTTGCAAAACAGCGGTACAAATATCCGAAAGGGTTTTTGATTTTTGGTAAATCATCTGCTGCATATCTTGGATCTTTCTGTTTCTTCATTATATTCGTCCTTTGATTAACTTTTTCTAATTATAACACTTTTTAATGTGAAGTTGAATAAAATCATAAACGTTTTGTGGAATTTCGGAAAGGGTATATTCTTTTGAGTTGAGGTTTTCAATTTCTTTGCATGAAATCACTGTTGCAAAACAAAGCGGTGGTCTGTTTTCTGGAGCTACTTTCTCATAGTCTGCCGGAATTAATTCATCGCCGTAAACGAAAATGATTTCATTTTGTGTTTCGGCAAGGATAGAACAGGCAGCACTTAAGAGAGCATCGTGAAAGTTTTCTTTTGGAGCAAAAACTGTGTTATAGCCTGCAGTAAGTTTGTTTGCCATTGAAGCAAGTGCTACAGGTGCGTTGAAGACAGAAAGGGAAAAAGTTGCAGGTAAGATCATCTGGTCTTCTACGATTGATTTGCTTATCTTGAATTCTCTTTCGATTTCACCGCGGAAAGAAGTAAAAACAGTTTTGAAAGAAGTCGCGGTCGGGTAAAATTCCACTAGCTGATGAACCGTGTCGACAGTCATTTTTGAGAGCTGGCTCAAACGGCGGCGGAAAAGCGGGTCTGTGTATGAAAGAGAAGGTGAGGTCTTTTCGTTGAGGATTTCTTTTTTGCCCTCGGCCCATGAAAGCCAGTCGGATTCATTTTCGAGTCCTGGAGCGTAAAGAAATGGTTTTGAAATAAAAAAGTTTTTCTGCAAAGCCTTACCTTATTTCTTTTTGAAAACGAGAAGAGAATAGCAGTTTGAACCGAGATTGTGGTGAGCAGTCTTGAGTTCAAATCCGGCTTCTTCGATTGCATCAACTAATTCACCGTAGCGGTACATTTTACTGTTTCCGTTTGCCATACATGTGAAGTAGAGCGAAGTTGCCTGAAGTGAATAGCTTTCTGCTTCGAACTTCTGTTTGTCCCAAAGTGGTTCAAGTACATATACATTTGTATTGTCTGTTGCCACAGTGTGAACTTTTTTAAGGATCTTTGTAATCTGATGGAGTGAAAAGCAGTCAAGGAACTGGCTCATCCATACAGCATCTGGTGCTGGTGGTAAAACTGTAGTTTCTGCAAGGATATTTCCTGCATATGTTGAAATACGGTCTGCAAATCCGGCTTTAGCTGCGTTTTCTTCTGCAACTGCTGTCTGGCCCGGAAGGTCAATGATTGTTACTTTTACATCTGGGTCAAATTTGCATGAAGCAATTGCCCATTTTGCTGTATTTCCGCCGATGTCAAAGAGTTTTGCCGGTTTTTCTTTATAAACGATAGGAAGAGCCTCTGGAAAGGCGATATCGCTGTAAAAATGGTCAAAATCGAACCAGCTTTTGTGTTCTTTTTCTGGTAATTTTGAAAGGATTTCGTAAATAATCGTTGCGTCTTTTGAAAGGTATTTAAGGCCTTCTGGTTTTCCGTTTTTAACTGATTCTCCGAGGTCAAAAGCGCCTTTGTAACAGATATCGTTTGTAAAATTGAAGTTGGCTTTTGTTAAATTGTCTTCGAGTAAGAACCAGCCTGTTTTGCTGAGGGAAAGATATTCTGTATTATTTTTGATTTTCAAGAGAATGACATGCATTCCGATAGCCATTTCGGTTAAAACCTTGACGCCGTAGCTGGAAATTCCACTTTTAGCACAAATATCATCTACAGTAATGCCATCGTCACCGGCGTCGTTTATAATCTGCATAATTCCAAGGTCAAGAAGTGCTCTGATTGCCTGAAAAGTAAGAGGTGCAAAGGCAATTTTCTGTGCTTCGAACTTTGCGTCTACAGCATGCATTTTATCTTCTGCGAATTTTTCAATATAAAAATCTGAATTTCTTTTCATAGACAAAACTTTAGCATAATTGTATAATTTTATCAAATGCACTAAGGGAATTAGTGCATTTATTTTATTATAGGACTTTTTTAATGGACGAATTAAAACAGGAAATTAAAGAATTGATCATTTCTTCACTTGAGCTTGAAGATGTAACACCAGAAGATATTAAGGACGACGCTCCAATTTTCGGTGAAGGACTTGGACTTGATTCAATTGATGCACTTGAACTTGGTGTAGCAATTAAGAAAAAATTTAATGTAAAGCTTTCTGCAGAAAATGAAGAAAGCAAAAAACATTTCGCATCGGTTAATGCCTTGGCAGAATTTATCTCTGCTGAGAAAGCATAAATATTTATTTAGGAGTATAAGATGACAAAAGAAGAAATCTTTGCAAAACTTCAGGACGTATTGGAAAGCGAATTCGAAGTTGAAAAATCAAGTGTAACACTTGAATCAAAACTTTTCGAAGATTTGGATCTCGATTCTATCGACGCAGTTGACCTCGTTGTAAAAATGAAACCTTACATGAACGGTAACCTCGATCCAGAAATGTTCAAGAGCGCAAAAACAATTGGAGCAGTTGTAGACGTTCTTCAGCCACTTTCAAAATAAGTATTTTAATGAAAGCCTTTCTTAAGGTATTCATTGCAATCATATCGGTACTTTATCCTGTACTGGTATTTACACTTTTAGTAGTGTATAAGTTTCCAGTCAGGATTGTATCGTTATGCGTTGTTTTCTTAGCACTTGTTTATTTTCTTTCTGCAACAAGTGCAGCACCAAAATCTGTTCCATCTGAAAATAATCAAAAAAATAAAAAGTTCTCATTCAGCATTAAACCACTTGTTTCATCTATTTTTTTGCTTGCAATTGGTTTGATTTGTTTTGTTACAAACAGTTCGCTGTTTCTAAAACTGTATCCGATTGTTGTATGTATGACGATGTTATTCGTTTTTGGAATAACGCTTTTTACAAAGCCGAATATCATATTCAGATTTGCAACATTACAGGACAAGACGATTAAAGGTTCGGTAAACGAAAAGAGAATCGAAAAGTATTGTCTTAAAGTAACTTATATCTGGTGTACGTTTTTTATTTTGAACAGCGGGGTTGCGGCTTATACTGCGTTCTGCTGTTCTGATGAAGTATGGACACTTTATAACTGCGGAATTTCCTATGGTATTATGGGTTTGATTTTTGCAGTGGAATTTATAATAAGGAGTTTCGTAAACAAAAAAATGTTACAGTATTACCCAATTTCAAAATTTAAAGCTGACAGCAGAAAAGATGATTTTATCATGTGCTATGAAGGTTCATGGTCTGATAATAAATATAAGACATGGAAAGAATTTTTAATTAACTGTGCAAAGATGAGAAAAATCATTTCCTCAAGCAGCACAAAAAAATATGTTCTTCACTGTAATGACTACTGGTACTTTATCTGTACTTATGTTGCTTTGTTTCAGTGTAAAAAAGAAATTGCACTTACTGCAAATATTTCAGAAGAATTTCTCAAAGAAATGCGTGAACCTGAAACAGGATTTTTTACAGATGTAAAAGACCAGCCAGATTCAATTTATCTTCCTGATGCGATTGAAAATGAACCAATGCCTTCTGAAGAAGAAATCAGGAACTGTCCTGAAATCAATGCTGATGAAACAAAAATTTACATGTTTACTTCTGGAAGTACAGGAAAACCAAAGGCAATTTTACAGCGTCTTACAGAATTTGAAATGGACAACGAGTTTATCGCAAGTCTCTGGGGCGAAGAATTTGCAAAGAGAAAATCAATGGCAACTTTGAGCCATCATCATATTTACGGACTTTTGTTCTCTATGGCACTTCCATTTGCGTGCGGAGTTCCATTCAGAAGAGTGAGAATCGAGTTTCCTACTGAGTTTGAAAAAATGAATGATACAAGCTATTCAATTATTTGTGTTCCGGCTTTCTTAAAGAGAACAAACGAAGTTGAAGACAAGCTTGATATGAAAGATGTATTTATCGTAACTTCGGGCGGTGTTTTGACTCCTGATGTTGCTAAAAAGACAGAAGAAGTATTCGGATTCTGGCCAATGGAAGTTTACGGTTCTACAGAAACTAGTGGAATTGCATACCGCCAGAGTAAAAATGGCCTTGAATGGACTCCATTTGCAAATGCGACCCTTACAAAGAACGAAGAAGGCTGTTTGAACATTAAATCGCCTTATATCAAAGATCCTGCAGGTTTTCAGACAGCAGATTTGGTTGATATTCACGAAGACGGCCGTTTTATTCTTATGGGAAGAAAGGATTCTATCGTTAAAATCGAGGAAAAACGTATTTCTTTGACTGAAGTTGAAAACAGGCTTTTACAGTCAGGTCTTGTTAAAGATGTTTGTGTACTTGCGATGAGCGACAGAAGACAGTATCTTGTTGCAGCGATGTCATTTACCAAAGAAGGAAAAGCTAAGTTTGACGGCTGGAAAAAGTTTGATATTAATATGTATTTCCATGACTATTTGCTTCAGTTCTTTGAAAATGTAGTGTTACCGAAAAAATGGCGCTATCTCGATAATCTTCCGATGGACCTTCAGGGAAAGAAAAAGAAGCTTGAAATCCAGGCATTATTTACCAAAAGTGAAGATGATGATAAAATAAATAAATAGGCTTTTTATATGAATTATATTGAAACTCATAATTTGGAAGAAGAAAAGGTAATCTCACAGGAAGAAAATTCAGTAGTTTTGGAATATTTTATTCCGGAAAAATGTGACTTTTTTGACGGTCACTTTCCTGAAATTCATCTTGTACCGGCTGTAGCTCAGATTGATATGGCGACTTATTTTTCAAAAAAATATTTCGGAACATCACGCTACATCCAGAGTGCAAAACGCATCAAATTTACATCTCCTGTAAGACCAAATTCTACTGTACAGATGAGCTTGAAATATAATCCTGAAAAAAGTTCTGTTACTTATAAATTAGTTTCAGCCGACGGTGAAAAAAATTATTCAGGTGGAACTTTTGTAATTTCGAAATAAGTTGGTATTAAATGCAGCAAGGTTTTATTATTCCTGTTTACAATCATGGTAATACACTTGAAAGCGTTGTTTCTTCACTTGCAGGATACAAGCTTCCGATTATTGTCGTTGATGATGGAAATAAAAAAGCAGACAAAGTTTATATTAATCTCGTAGCACAGAAATATTCCAATGTGACTGTTTTAAGAAATAAGTTTAACAGAGGAAAAGGTTATTCTGTATGTAAGGCAATTAAAGCTGCACACAAAATGGGAATAACTCATCTTTTTCAGATTGATGCAGATGGTCAGCACGATTGTGCTCAGTGTGATTTGTTTTTACAAAAATCAAAAGAAAATCCAGATGCATTAATCTGCGGATATCCAAACTTTGATGAAACAATTCCAGAGAACAGAAAATCTGGAAGACAAATCAGCAACAACTATGCTGCCTTTGTAACTCAGACAGAAAATTATATTATCGACGCAATGTGCGGATACAGAATCTATCCTGTAGAACCATTTTATAAAATCTGCAGATTTGCTTACATCGACAGCCACATGGGATTTGATACAGAAATACTCGTTAGATTTATCTGGAAAAATGTTCCTGTAATTTATCTTCCAGTAAATGTTTCATATCCAGTTGGTGGAAAGTCTAACTTCAGAATGGTTCGCGACAACATCAGAATTTCTTTTATGTTTGCAAGAATGACAATTGGAATGTGGTTAAGATATCCAATGCTTCTTAAAAGAAAAAAGAGAATGCAAAGTGAATCAAAATCAGCAGACAAATAATTCAGACACTTCAGAAAATGTTGCCGAGTGGGCATCAGAAAAAGAAGTCATCAAAACAAGCATTCCAATTTATCTTACTCTCTTTTGCATAAAATGTTTTCCTCGATTTATTACAAACGGATTAATCAGACTCATTGGATTTTTCTTTAATCTTTTTAATAAACGCGCAAAAGAAGAATGCATCAGATTTCAAAATCAATTTAAAACTTTCTGTAAAAATTATAAAGAAAAACTTCCGAATGTTTACAAACAGATTTTATGTTTTGCAATTACATTTGTTGAAAAAATGGAATGCTGGGTAAAAAAGAATCCGACTGTGAAAGTTGAATTTCAGGAAGGAGATGAAGTTTACAATTTGATTGATCATCTTAATTCCGGAAAAGGTGCATTTATAGTTGTTTCACATCTTGGTAATTCGGAAGTCCTGAGAAATCTTGCAAATAAAAATGACATTTATCTTAATAAAAAAATTCCGATTGCAGTTTTGATGGATCTTGGATCGACAAGCAATTTTACAAATACAATTGAAAAACTTAATCCTGGTTTTACGGAAAATATTATCGATGTAAATAACATTACTCCGGCAACAATTGAGCGCCTTCAGGAAGTAATTGAACAGGGCGGAATGGTTGTAAGTGCGGGTGATCGTGTTGCAAAAAAAGCTGACTCCCGTTATATCAGGGCTGATTTTCTCGGAAAAGAAGCTCCGTGGTCGTACGGCGTTTATTTGATTGCGATACTTTTGAAAGCTCCGGTTTATTATTTGTTTGGAACTCGCAAAAAAGATGTTTCATTCAACAGAAAATATCAGGTTCATGTTGTGAAAAGCTCAGTTGAAACAAACTGCGGCCGCAAGGAACGTGAAACAAATCTCAAGAATCTATGTTTAGAATTTGTAAGGGAACTTGAAAAAGTTTGTCTTGAACATCCGTTCCAGTGGTACAATTTTTACAACTTCTGGACAGAACCGCAGATTGAAGGTTAGGTGAGATATGAATTTGAAAAAGATATTTTCGTTATTTTTGTTAAGTGGAATTTTGTCAGGCACAAATCTTTTCGCATTAAGAATAGATGCTTTTCAGTTTATCTGTTTAAAATTGTCAGAAGATAAAATCGTTCGCGGTGATTTTATTCTTGCACAGAAATCAGCAAAGACAGGAAAGACAATCAATTCTTCAGGAACATATACTTTGAGTCAGAAAGATGGAATCATCTGGTTTACTGAAAAGCCTGTTAAATCTGTCATGGTGATGATGGACGATAAAATTGTTCAGGAAATGCGTGGACAGAAAAGAGTAATGGACGGAAAACAGAACGAAACATTCAAAGGTATTGCAAATGTTACGTCTGCAATTTTTACAGGTCGTTACGATGACATTAAATCAAAGTTTGAAATCAAATGGACAGAAAATGAATCTGGCGGAAATATAATTGATGTTGAATTGGTTCCGACTGATAAAACAATTGCTGCTTATTTAAAAAAAGTATATATAAAAGCACAGATTACAAAAGATTGTGCTGAAATAAATGAGTTTACAATCATTCAGTTTAATGACGATGAAAAAAAATATGTTCTTTCAGGACAGACAAGACCAAAAACTCTAACGGAAAGTGAAAAACAGTATTTTGAAAAATAATTTTATCAAACAGCACAAATTTCAAACTCTCTGGATTGCCATTCATTCAATTGTATTTGTAATGATGGCAATTTTGTTTTTATGCGGAAAAAGATACAGAATAAATACAAATCTTTTTGATATTCTTCCGCAGTCGAATAACAGCCGCGAAGTAAGCAAAGCAGATTCTGTTTTAAGTACAAAGACTGGAAGAATGTTCATCGTTCTTGCAAAAGCAAAAGATGGAACTGCAAAAATTGCGGCAGAAAAACTTGTTGAAAAATTAATTAAAAAAAAAGACGCTGATAATGCAAATTCCACTTTAAAAGCACGCGGGTCAAAAACTTTTGAAGAGATATCTTTGACAGTTGATCAGGATGTGATGAATGAGATTCACGATTATTATTTTAACAACAGATATTTTTTGCTTGATGAGGCTTCGGCAGAACAGCTTTCGGACAACGAAGGAATTGCAGAGTTTATTGACGATGCAAATTTAAATATTTACGGTGGATGGTGTTCTGTTGATAACATTGATCGTGACCCATTTTTGCTCGGTGAATCAGAACTGATGATGGCACTTAATAAACTCATGGCAAATGGAACGGCGATGAATCTCAGTGATGATGTTTTGTCTTGCTATTACAAAGACAACTGTTACGTAATGATTCGCGGTGTTTTAACTCCTGAAGGTGTTTCGATTACAAATAAAAACAGCGGAATAAAACAGATTTACGAAGCGGCAGAAGAAGTGAAAGCCGAGTTGAATAAAAAGTCTGATGCTGAAACGACATCTGATTCAAAATCCGGTGATTCTGAAATCGACTTTATTTTCTCTGGAGTTCCGTTTCACAGTTATGAGAGCAGTACTTCGGCTCAGTTTGAGATTTCTTTGATTTCTACTGTTTCTTTGATTTTAATTATTTTAATTTGTATTTATTTTTTCAGAAATGGAATTCCTGTAGTGTGCTCGGTTGGTGCGATTTTGATGTCGGCCTTGATTGCGCTTTGCAGTGTGCTTGTTGTATTTGGCGAGATTCATATTTTGACATTTGTATTTGGCACTACGCTGATTGGTACTTGTCTTGATTACAGTGTTCATTTCTTTGTGAGATGGAAGGCTGACAGGGCGCTTGATGATGGTGAGCAGATACGAAAAAAACTTTTCAAGGGATTAACGCTTTCACTTGTTTCAACTGAAATCTGCTATCTGCTTTTGATGTTCGCTCCGTTTGCGCTTTTGAAACAGGTTGCAGTTTTTAGTTTCAGTGGAATTTTAAGTTCATATCTCACTTCTGTTTGCCTTTATCCGATGATTAAGCCTTGCGTTAAAAAAGAAATCGGCAATATAAAAGGAAAAACATCTTTTGTAAATTCCATCGAAGAAAAAATTAAAGCACTTAATTCAAAACGACCGCTTATAAAACCAGTTGTCCTTTCAGCAATTGTTGTTATAAGTTTGATATTTGCTTTTGCATTCAGGAAAAACATTCGTATTGATAACAATCTTAAAACTTTCTATTCGATGAAAGGAAAACTTCTTGAAAATGAAATTGAAGCAAATCAGGTTTTAGATCCTGGAACAAACGGATGTTATTTTATTGTTCGTGGAAATTCTGCAGATGAAGTTTTGAACACTGAAGTAGAGTTTGTAAAAAAACTTGAAGAATATAAATCTAAGAAAGAGAATAAAAATTTTAATTACAATTGCGTTTCGAAATATGTTCCATCAAAAAATGAACAGAAAATATCATACAATGCAATTGAAAAACTTTTACCGTATGTGAAAGAACAGTATCTTCAGTATGGAATGGATGATGAAGAATCTGGTTTCTTAACTGACAAAGTTATTCGAGATTATAAAGAGAGTAAAGATAAATTTGTCAGTGTTGATGATGTTCCTGATTTTATAAAGTCTGCAGTTTCGACTTTGTGGATTGGAGAAGTCGAAGAAAAATACTACAGCGTTGTAATGCCGATGCATTTTAATTCTGCGGATGAAATTCGTGATTTGAGCAGCGATTTTGAGAATGTATTTTTTGTAAACAAAGTTTCTGATGTGGGCGCTGAATTGAACAAGCTAACAAAAGTAATGCTCGGATTTTTAGTGCTTGCTTTTGTGATCATGATGATAGTTTTGAAGTTTTTCTATGACTGGAAAAAGGCTTTGAAGATTATCGTAATTCCTGTGATTACGGTGATGAACTGCGTGGCTGTTCTGGCTATGGCAAATGTTCCGCTCGGGTTCTTTAGTGTAACTGGCATTATTTTAGTGTTCGGGCTCAGTATTGATTACATTATTTATGCTGTTGAGGACAGTGAAAGGCTTAATTCGATTGCGATTGCACTTTCATTTGTTTCGAGTGCGCTTTCGTTTGGAGCGCTTGCTTTGAGTACATTTGCACCTGTATTTATGTTTGGACTTGCTGTTTTTGTAGGGCTTACGACTGCAGTAATTTGTACGATGCTTATAAAAAAATAGATATCGTGATACAGATTTCTGTTCTGGCTTTACGGTATCGGGGATAATTGGTATATTTATATTATGAACAAGAAAATTAAACCTACTAGAGAAGAAGCAATTGAAAGAGCAATTCCATTTTGTCTTTCACTTGTTGTAATTATTCTGGACCAGATTACAAAATGGCTCGTTGTTAAACATATTCCGCCATATACAATTATTCCAGAACTTACATATTTCGATGATTTTTTAAGAATTATTCATGCAAGAAATCTTGGAGCAGCATTCAGTATGGGTGGAACCTGGCCGTTTTTTATCAGAAAGGTGATTTTCTGCGTAATTCCGCTTGCTGTAATTGCTTATGTTGTTTATTTCTCTATTTGTACAAAAGAGTTTACAAAGCTCCAGAGATGGTGCATTGCAGGTATAGTAGGCGGCGGGCTTGGTAATTTGATTGATAGAATTTTCAGACCGCTTGGTGTAGTAGATTTTGTAGATGTTAAATGGCTCGGATGGGAAAAGGCTCCTTTTGAGTTTTTGCGCATGACAAGATGGCCTACATTTAACTTTGCAGATTCGATGATTGTCGTATTCGGAATTATTCTGATTATTTCATTTATCATAATGATTTCAGAAGAAGAAAGTCCTAAAAAAGATACAAAAAAGGGAAAATAATATGACAGAAGAGGAATTGAAAAATATCAATGCTCCTACAAAAGAAGAGATTTCAGAAAAGAAAAAGAAAATTAATACATACATCTTTGTTGCAGTTTCAAGTATTTTTAATCTTGTATTCACATGTGCTTTATGTTTTGCATTTTTGTTTCTTGCATATTTCTGTATCAACAGTATTTTCAAACCAGAACAGGAAACACTTGCTAAATTTCAGTCACTCATCATGTGGGGTGCAGTAATTATTGCAATTTTCATCAGCTTTACTTTCCAGAAATGGCTTACAAAAGTGATTATCCGTGGATTTAAACTTCAGGGAAAATTGCAGCCTGATTTTGTTGCAAGATATCTCATTGAGAAAAAATAATTCGAAAATTCCACTTAAAAAACAGGCATATTAATGCAGGAAATTACTCAGATCAAAAAATTTGCAAAGACTCATTCTGTCCCTATCATGAAAGATGAGGGCGTTGATTTTATTTGCAATTATATTGTTGAGCATGACGTTAAAACTATTCTCGAAATCGGAACTGGAATCGGATATTCGTCGATTAGATTTGCGAAGACAAAGGAAGATGTTTTTGTTTCAACAATTGAATTTGATATTGAGCGATATCACGAAGCTGTAAAGAATGTGGCTGACAATGGTTTGGGTGAGAGAATATTAGTTTATCTTGGGGACGCTGCGACTTTTGATTTTGACAGAAAATTTGACTTGATTTTTATCGACGGACCTAAGGCTCAGTACAGAAAATTTTTTGAACACTTTCAGGATAACCTTTCTGAAAATGGTGTCTTTATAAGTGACAATCTTTCTTTTCACGGAATGGTAGACGACTTAAGTTTGACTCACAACTACAGTACTATTAAGCTCGTTAAAAAAATCCGTAAATACATCGACTTTTTAAAAAATAACCCAGAGTTCGAAACTGAGTTTCTCACTCTGGGCGATGGAATTGCTATTACTAAAAAGCGTTAATTAAATCTAATTATTTAACTGCTTCAAAGATAATATCTGCAATAAAGATAACTGCCAAAACCCAAGTAACAACTGGGATTTCTTTAATTTTCTTTCCTGCACATTTAGCGATTACATATGAAATGATACCGAATGCGATACCTTTTGAAATTGAGTATGCAAATGGCATTGTTATGATTGTAATGAATGCTGGGATTCCTTCTGTTGGGTCATCAAATTTGATTCCTGTAACAGCTTTCATCATTAAGTAACCAACGAAAATCAAAGCTGGAGCTGTAGCAGCTGCTGGGATCAAGAAGAACAATGGGCTCAAGAACAATGAAAGGAGGAAAAGGATTGCAGTTACAACTGAAGCAAGACCTGTGCGGGCACCTGCAGCAACACCTGATGAAGATTCAACAAATGAAGTTACTGTAGAAGTTCCGAGACAAGCACCAGCTACTGTACCGATAGCGTCTGCAAGGAGAGCGCCTTTTGCATTAAGAACGTTTCCGTCTTTGTCTTTGAGGTTACCCTGTTCTGCAACACCGAGAAGAGTTCCGATTGTATCGAAAAGGTCAGTGAAGAGGAATGTGAAGAATACTACAAAGAATTTACCAGTAAGAATCTGAGAGAAGTCAAATGCGAAGAGGTGTGGTGTTTCTGGCATGCTGAATGGTTTGAAGTTTTCTGGAATTGTTGTAACTCCGAATGGAATGCCGATGATAGTTGTAAGAATGATACCTATAAGGATGGCACCTGGTACGTTTAATGTGTAAAGAACGATTGTGATGATGAGACCGATCATTGCAACGATAGCTGCTGTGTGCTGTCCGTTGAAGTTTACGAATCCGATCAAAGTTCCTGTTTCTGTTGAAACGATACCTGCGTTAGCAAGACCAATGATAGTAATGAAAAGACCAATACCAACGGCTACAGCTTTTTTGAGGCCTTCTGGGATTGATTTGATGATTGCTTCACGAATTCCACAGATTGAAAGGATAATGAATAAAATACCTTCCAAAAGAACTGCTGTCAAAGCAAACTGCCATGTGCATCCCATTCCCATAACTACAGAGAATGTGAAGAATGCGTTGAGACCAAGTCCAGGTGCGAGAGCAACAGGGAGGTTAGCAATAAATGCCATAACCAAAGTTGCAATTGCAGCTGAAACAGCTGTTGCAGTGAATACTGAACCCCAGTTCATGCCAGAAGCTGAAAGAATTCCAGGGTTAACTGCCAAAATGTAAGCCATTGCGAGGAATGTTGTAATACCACCAATGATTTCGCGGCTTACTGTTGTTCCTCTCTCTTTAAGATGAAATAATTTGTCCATTCATCTACTCCTTAAAATAGGTTAGTTTATCCCTTATTATACCCCTAAACAGATAAGAAAAAAAGGTCTTGAATAAAGTCTTTTTAAAAATTATTATACAGAGTATGGGGAATGAATCATCTAAAATTATTAAACAGTACGTTGGAAATGAGGTAAACTCCGCAATTACAACTTTGCTTGATGCAGACAATGCAAAGCAGGTTGCTAAGTCAGCTGATACTATTGCGAAAGTTTTCGGATCTTCAACTGCACTATTTGAAAAAGAAACTTCAGATTTTGAAGAAAAACTTATTTCAAGCTTTCAAAAGAATTTGTCTCTTTTAATCCAGAAAACCTGGGTAGAAAAAGAAGATGCAGATTTGAAAGAACAGGTTTTGTATAAGCTTGCAGAATTCTGCAAGGCTGTTTCTAAAGCAAAGTGGACAAATGCCTATACTGAATTGCTTCAGATTATTGGCGATGTTGTTTATTTAATGTTCGGTGCTCAGACTAAAACTGATGACTTTTTGGAATTTGCTTTCGCTATTGATCCAGAATTTGGAATTTTCTGGTTTTACATCCAGAATTTACCCAAAACATCAGAATGGGAAAACGATAAGTGCCGTGTTGTAATGCTGCTTGGAATGTACTTCCTTGCAAATTATTAATTAAAAAGTAAAATGCAGCCGGAGCTTTTTCAAGTTCCGGCTTTTTTTATGGAGAAATCTATGAGTCTTGAGAAAAAATTTGAGTCGCTTCGTGCGGCAAGCGTAAAGCTCGCTGTGATGAATGCAGCAGAAAAGAACAAAGTTTTGAATCATGTTGCAGATGTGATCGACCGACGCAGAAAAGAAATAATTTCTGCAAACGAAATCGATGTGGCAAACGCACGTAAGAGCGGAATCTCAGAATCTGTAATTGACCGCCTTATGCTCAACGACAAGCGCATTGATGGAATTATCGAAAGCATGCGTCTCGTTATTTCTCAGACTGATCCAGTCGGTGAACAGATTGCCGGATGGAAACACCCGAACGGAATGTCAATTCGCCAGGTAAGAGTTCCACTTGGAGTTGTGGCAATCATTTATGAAAACCGTCCTAACGTAACATTTGATGTTTTTAGTCTTGCTTATAAAAGCGGAAACTCAGTTTTGCTCCGCGGTTCTTCAAACTCATATATTTCAAATCAGAAAATCGTAGAAGTTATAAAAGATGCTCTCAAAGAATGCGGCGGTGATCCAGATGCCCTCGAACTTGTAGAAGTAAAGGAACACGATTACAGCGATGTTGATGAAATTATGAATGCTGTTGGAAAGATAGATGTTCTTTTGCCACGCGGCGGAAAACGACTTATTGAAAATGTCGTTCGCAATTCTAAAGTTCCTGTGATTGAAACTGGAAGCGGCGTGTGTCATATGTATGTTGATGAGAGCGCTAATCTAGAGATGGCAGTTAAGGTTGCGGAAAACGGAAAGATTCAGAGACCGAGTGTTTGCAATGCGCTCGAGTGTTTTGTTGTAAACGAAAAGTGTGCTGCAAAGTTCTTACCGATGCTTTCTGATAAGTTTGCGGGCCGTGTTAAAATGCACGCTGATGAAAAGTCGTTTGATATTTTAAGTGGAATTAAGTCAGCCGAGGGATTTGTCGTAAAAGCAGCAGATGAAGATTTCGGAAACGAATATCTTGATTATGAATGCTGCATTAAAACTGTTTCAGATATAAATGAAGCAATTGAATATATCAATAGTCACAACACAAAACATTCAGAAAGCATAATTACAAATAGTCGCGAAAATACAAAACTTTTCCAGGATAAAATCGATGCAAGCTGCGTATATGTAAACGCTTCAACAAGATTTACAGACGGCGGTGAGTTTGGTTTCGGTGCAGAACTTGGAATCAGTACTCAGAAGCTTCATGTTCGCGGTCCAATGGGAATTAAAGTTTTGACTACTACAAAATATCTGATTGAAGGCGAAGGTCAGATTAGATAGAAAGTAGAGACCGAGGGTTTCGATAAATTTAATCTGATGGTTTTGACAGGCTCAATTACCGTATTATAGTTACTGTTATTATAGTTTTACAATCTTAAATTGGAGTCCGCGTGTTATGGTCGTATCGATTCTGACACTGCGGATTTTTTTTGCAAGCTGGTATTTGTATGAAGCAGCTAATTGACCATTGATGAATAAGAAACAGTTGTCGTCTGCAAAAATGAATCTGATGGAAACAAGACCTGTATTTGATGCGCTGACAGAAATTGAATCTTTTTCGTTAAAGCAGAGTTTCATTGATTCGCTGTCGAATGAAAACTGGACGTATTCATCAAGCTTGTCTGAAACTTTGACTGTAATTTTTTCGTCTGTTGGTTTTACCGGTTTATCTGCATAGAAGTTAAGTGTAAGTTCGGAAAAGGAATAGTCGTATTTGTCGAAGATTCCGAACATATTTTTGCTGATTACACCGGAAAGGTGAGGCTGCTTTGAAATGAATTCTTCATAGGATTTGACAGTTTTTTTTGTTTCGCCGTCTGTCAGGTCTGTGAGGTTTGTGATATTCAAAAGTTTGAAAAATTTATTTAAATTCATTTCTGGTTCCAGAACCGGAAAGCCGGTCTTATAAGTTCCATTATATAAAAAAACAAATTGATTGTATATTAAAACATTGTGTCAGGGCTTTCTGCGTGACAAAAAGTTTCATACATTGTATTATTAAAATTATGAATGAAAACATTTCAAAAGCGTTAAAAGAATCTCGTAAAATCGTAATTAAAATCGGTTCAAATACTCTTGCTAAGGCAGATGGAACTCAGAATACCGAGTTTATGGCAAGCTTTGCTGCTCAGTGTGCAAAACTTATTTCTCAGGGAAAACAGCTTGTGCTTGTTTCTTCTGGTGCGCAGGTTGCTGGAGTTTCGACAACTAAGGAATGGGCTCGTAAAAAAGATGTTCATTACAGACAGGCTCTTTGTTCAATCGGACAGGTTGAGCTCATGCATCAGTGGAGAAAAGCATTTCAGGCTCAGAACATTCACATCGGTCAGCTTCTTTTGACAAAAGATGATTTTGAAAATGAACATCGTTCACTTAACATCAGAAATACATTGTTTACTTTAGTCGATGAAGGTGTTGTTCCAATCATCAATGAAAATGACTCTGTTTCATTTGATGAAATTAAAATCGGTGATAACGACAACTTGAGTGCACTCACAGCAATTTTGTGGAGCGCTGATCTTTTGATTTTGTTCAGCGACATCGATGGAATTTATTCTGACAATCCGAAAACAAATAAAGATGCAAAATTAATCGAAACAGTTGAATCGATTTCGGAATTAAGAAAATCGATTACGATTGGAGAAACAAATTCGTTTGGAACAGGTGGAATTGAAACAAAGATTCAGGCTGCAGAAAAAACTACGGTTTATGGAATTCCACTTTTGCTTGCAAACGGTTCGAAAGAAAATGTTCTTGAAAATCTTGTAAATGGAAATTCAAACGCCACTCTATTTCTTGCAGAATAAATTCAACATAAAAAAACAAGGCTGTCCCAGAAATCTTTTTTGCGAGGAGCACAAATCAAACTTCTGGAACAGCCCTGTTACCTGATGGTTTTTAAATTATTTTTAAATCAATTTTTATTAGTTCTATCTTCGTATTCTTTTGCTGTAATTGCTTTTCCACCGGTTACTTTTGTTTGAGAGTTGAAAGAACCCCAGGAATCATCTTTTACGTAATAACATCCGTCTGGAAGTGTAATTGAAGTTATTGGAGAATAATAAAAAACTACTTTACCTATTTCAATTAACTTACTTCCTTCTTTTATAGTGACTGTTTCAAGATTTGGACAACTAGAAAATGCACCTGATTCTATTATTTCTAGACTTGCAGGAAGTTCTACGCTAATCAAATCATTTTCTTCGATATGTCCATTAAAATATCCTAAATGTATTAGTTTACATCCTTCTGTAATAATTAACTTGTTAATCATAAAAAAACTTGGAAAATTAATACTGCCATCATCTTTACCAAGATTTCCTTCTCCGTAGATTTCAACGTCAAAGGAATATGGTTTTTCAATATTTTCAATAAATATCTTTTTTGCATAAAATTGGTTATCCAAATCTAATCGCCAGTAAACTTTACAATTTTCTGGGAAAAGTTGTGTTTTAGAATATTCCATTGGAAGACCATTTATACCTTGTATAGTTGGTTCATC